>JBMOHX010000139.1:0-9445 GCA_049317625.1 Phycisphaerales bacterium | reverse complement strand
GACGTTGGGGAGACCGAGCCTTTCACGATTTTGGTGGGGTACGACGAGGGCCGGGCCATCGAGTTCTTCGAGCGGCCGCTGCGGCCGTACTGGCAGGCGACCAAGGGTGAGGACTTCGGCGCACGGCTGATCGACGCGGTGGCCGCGTCGAAGGCGCACGATGTGTCGCGGGAAGAGACCTTCGTCGCCGAGGCGATGCGCGTCGGCGGCCCCGAGTACGCGCGGCTGGTGAAGCTGGCGTATCGGCAGGTGATGGCGGGGCACAAGATCGTGGCGGACTGGGACCACTCGCCGCTGATGTTCTCGAAGGAGAACACCAGCAACGGGTGCATCGGAACGGTTGATGTGATCTACCCCGCGTGCCCCTTCTTCCTCTACCACAACCCGGAGATGCTCAAGGCGCAGCTCAAGCCCTTGATGGACTACGCCGCGAGCCCGCGGTGGAAGTTCCCCTTTGCCCCGCACGACCTGGGCACGTACCCCAAGGCCAACGGCCAGGTGTACGGCGGCGGCGAGCGCACGGAGGAGAACCAGATGCCGGTGGAAGAGTCCGGCAACATGATCATCATGCTCGCCGCGCTCGCGAAGGTGGAGGGGAACGCGGAGTTCTCGCTGCCGTACCTCCCGGTGATCGAGCGGTGGGCCCAGTACCTGAAGGAGCACGGGCTCGACCCCGCGAACCAGCTCTGCACGGACGACTTCGCGGGTCACCTCGCGCGGAACGCGAACCTCTCCGCGAAGACGTGCGTTGCTCTGGGCGCTTACGCGCAGGTGCTGAAGGCCGCGGGGCGCGAGGATGACGCGGCCCGCTGGCGCGCGGTGGCCGAGGAGTTCGCGGCGAAGTGGTTGCGGCTGGCGGAGGGTTCCGAGGCGACGGTGCTCGTGTTCGGCGCGGAGAAGCCGGGGACGTGGAGCCAGAAGTACAACCTCGTGTGGGACCGCGCGCTGGGCATGGGGCTCTTCCCCGCAGAGGTCTTCGACCGCGAGATGGCCTGGTACAAGACCAAGATGAACAAGTACGGCCTTCCGCTCGACAGCCGACGCACGTACACGAAGACCGACTGGACGGTGTGGTCCGCGTGCCTGACGCGCCGGCGCTCGGACTTTGATGCGATCATGCGGCCCGTGTACGAGTGGTCGAACGCGAGCCCGCCCCCGACCCGCGTGCCCCTCACCGACTGGTACGAGACAACCGATGGCAAGACCATGGGCATGTACGCGCGCACGGTGGTCGGCGGCATTTGGATGCCCCTGATGATGGAGAAGATGGGCGCGGGGCTGAAGTAGTCGGGACTGGCGCGGCTACCGCAGTTCGCCGACACCCAGCACGCGGTACGACCCGGGCCCGTCGCCGTGCGCTTCCGCGATGCGGGGAAGGAGGCCGCTGGGGTCCTCCTCGAGGAACTGGATGACCTTGATCACCACGGGTCGCTGGCCCGCGGCTCCGCGCGGATTGAGTTGGTCCAGTCGCGCGAGGGCCGCGTCCGCCGCCGCCCGCGCATCGCCCGAAGCAGACCGCCTGATCGAGCGCGTCAGCAGGAAGATCAGGTCGGGGTGCTCGGCCACGGCTGCTTCCAGCCCTGACATCGGATCCGATGCCCAGCGGGGTTGCACGGCGCCGAGCCATTCGCGTAGCGCGACGGAGGCCGCATCATCGTGCGCCGAGAAGCCCCCGCCTGCGGCGCGGAACGCGAGCACTTCTCCGGTTGGCTCGGTCGCCCGCCGCCGCGTGACGATGACCTGGAAGGTCTGCTCCGGTGTCAGGCGCGCAACCGAGCGTTCGAGCTCGGCCTTCACGAACGGGAGGCAGCTGGTCATGGGTCCTGAGCCGTCGACCACGTACACCACGCGCCGGGCGCGAACGCCTTCGACACCGGCGAAGGACGCGGTGGTCGGCGGTGGATCGCCCGCCGGAGCGGGAACGGTGGGAGCCGGGCGTAGCGCGGGCCGCGCTGGTTCGGCCCGCGGGAGCGGGGCGGCGACGATCGGTGCGAGCTCGGCGACGGGCGCGGGCTGAGAAGCTGGGTCCGCGATCGGGGGCGCTTCCGCCGCGGGTGGGGGCTCGCTGGGCGCGGGTGGCGGCTGGTCACGTGCGACTGGTGCCGCGAAGGTGGTTGGCACCCCGACGGTGTCGATCAAACGCGGGCGAGGTGCACCGACGCCGATCCGCTCGAGCGTGAGCATCGCGGCACCGTGTGCGGCGAGCGATAGACCCAGGCACGCCAGCACGACAGCGCGTCGGCGGTTGCGGGGGGAGGGTGGAGCGGATGCGGGCACATCCCCATTATCGGCCGGTCGGGGGCGGTGCGTTGGAAGACCGCTGAAGACGTCTCACGCGGCCTTCTGTTTCCAGTTCGGCCCGTCGGCGATCAGGGCGATCGCGAGCGCGGCCGGGATGGGCTTGGAGAAGTGGTAGCCCTGCGCGAAGTCGCAGTCCAGGGCCTGGAGTTGCACCATGTGTTGCGCAGTCTCGACTCCCTCGGCGACGACGCGGACATTCAGGTTGTGCGCGAGAGTGACGATGGCCTGCACCACCGCCGCGTAGTCGCGGCTGCTGCCGAGGGTGTCGGCGAAAGCGCGGTCGATTTTCAGCACGTCGATGGGGAAGCGGTGGAGGCAGCTCAGCGAGGAGTGACCGGTGCCGAAGTCGTCCATCATGATGCGGCACCCGAGCTGCCGGAGGCGGTCGAGCGTGCGGACGATGGTGGCGGTGGCGCCCATCACCGCGTTCTCCGTGACCTCGACGTGCACCGAGCCGGCATCGACGCCGTACGACGTGAGCATGTCGTAGAGATTGTCGGAGAACTGCTCGTCGAGGATCTGGAGGCGCGAGACGTTGACGCTGACGTAGATGTCCGCCGCGGCGGGCTCCTGCTCGCGCCAGCGGCGGAGGTCGCGTGCGACCTGGCCGATGACCCAGAGGCCGATCTTCTGGATCTGGCCGGATTCCTCGGCGACAGGGATGAAGCTGTCGGGTGCGACGCGGCCCTTGGTGGGGTGGTTCCAGCGGAGAAGGGCCTCGAAGCCGACGATGGTGCCGGACTCGAGGCACACGATCGGTTGGTACTCGACGAAGAACTCCTGGCGTTCGATCGCGCGGCGGAGATCCGCTTCGACGGTGAGCCGCTGGAGGACCGCGGCGTGCATGTTCTGGTCGAAGAGCGCGAAGCGGTCTTTGCCGCTGTACTTGGCCTGGTACATCGCGGTGTCGGCTTCGCGGAGGAGTGTGTCGGCGGACTTCCCGGGTGCCCAGACGCTGATACCCACGCTCGCGCCCACGACGACGCTCCGGTCGCCGACCTGCATCGGCAGGTGGACGACCTCGCGGAGGCGCTGGGCGACTCGGGTCGCGACGGTCGCGTCGGCGATGTCTTCGAGCAGCACCACGAACTCGTCACCCCCGAGGCGGCTGGCGAGGGCGCTGGCACCGCGGGTCAGAGTGTCGCACGTTCGTACGGCGTTGTTGAGCCGCTCGCCGACTTCGACGAGGACCTTGTCGCCGGTGTCGTGGCCGAAGCTGTCGTTGATGAGCTTGAAGTTGTCGAGATCGAGGAAAAGCAGGGCGCAGCTCTGCTCGGGCTGGCGGCGGAGGCGTTCGACGCAGTGGTGGAGCCGCTCGAGCAGCAGCGTGCGGTTGGGAAGCGCGGTGAGCGAGTCGTGGGTCGCGTCGTGACGGAGTTGCTCCTCGACCCGGCACTTGGCCTCGAGCTCCCGTTCGAGCCCCTCGTTGGCCTTCTGCAACTGCTTGACGTGCTGCTGCGAGAGGTCCCACTTCTGCGACAGCGCGAGCGCGAGCTGCTGGACCTCGTCGGGGTCGAATGGCTTGCGGAGGAAGAGCAACTGGTCCGAGCGCCCGAGCCGGTTCACGATGTCCGAGAGCTTGTAGTCGCTGTGCGCGGAGCAGATCACCACCTGGATGTTCGGGTCGCAGGCCCAGAGCTTCTCGATGGTCTCGACGCCGTCCCAGCCCGGTGGCATCCGCAGATCGACGAAAGCGACGGCGAAGTGCTCGTTGCACTCGGCGGCTTCGCGCACGCGTTCCAGCGCGTCCTGGCCCTGCAGGGAGTGGGTGAGCTCAAAGCCCTCCGTGGCCAAGGCGACGGTTGGTGCGGCTCCGAAGAGCTCGGCCTCCAGTGCGGCGAACTCTGCACCCGACCTCGGCGGGTTGAGGACTCGTGTGTAGTCGTCGTGGATCGACTGGTTGTCGTCCACGATCAGGACGCGTCGGTTGGGCTTGGACTCTCTGTTCATGCCGCGGCTCTCCGTTCCGTCGCCTCAACCTGGAACTCGATGCGGAAGGTCGCGCCCGCGCCGGGCCCTTCGCTTGTTGCGTCGATGGTCCCGCCGATCTGACCCAGCGAGATCGCGCAGTAATGCAACCCGACACCGTGCCCGTCGGCTTTGGTGGTGTACCCCTGGCGGAAGAAGCTCGCGCGCTGCTCCGCCGTAAACCCCCGGCCGGTGTCGGTCACTTCGATCCACACGCGCCCGGCCCCTGTCGTTCCGCTCGCAACCCGGACTCGCCCGTCGGCGTTGCCTGAGGCCTTGATCGCCTGCTCCGCGTTGGTCAGCAGGTTCACCAGCACCTGCTGGACCTTCGCGCGGTAGAACGCCCCCGTGACGAGCGGAGCCCGCTCCACATCCAGCGTCAGACCGTGCCGCTCGAAGCTCGGCCGCACCACGACCGCGGCACCCTCGATCACCGCGGCGAGCGACGTGAACTCCGCGACCTCTGGTGCCCTGGCGATGTCCTGGTGCGTCCTCACGATGTCGTTGATGTGCATGAGGCACGCGTCCAGTCGGTCGCACTCGCGGTCGAGCGTGCCCTGTTCGGACTCGAGACTCTCGGAGAGTTTGTTCACGAATCCCGGGAGCTGGCGGCCCCGCGCATCGTTCGTGAAGAAATCCGCCAGGTCCGGCTGCGAACCGATGAGGTCCGAGACCTTCCGCACCGAGGAGACCTTCGAGTCGGAGACGATCCGCCGCACCGTGGAGATGCTCACCCTGGCGCTGTTCATCGCGTTGCCGACGTTGTGGAGCACGCCCGAGGCGACCTCCGCCATGCCCGCGCGCCGCGACATGTCCGCCACCTCGCGCTTGGCTTCGCCCAGGCTCGCGACCATCGTGTCAAACTCACGCGCGAGCTCGCCGATCTCGTCTTTGGACGCCGCCCCGAAGCGCCTCGTGAAGTCGCCCGTCGCACCCACTTCCATCGCGTGCTTGCGGAGTCGGATGATCGGTTGAACGACCTTCAGTTGCAACGCGCCGATCAGGCAGAGGGTAATGGCCGCCGCGCTCACGAGCATCGCCGTGAGACTCAGGCGACCGCTCTTGACGCCTTCGGCCGTGACGGAGCGAGGAATCTCGCACACCGCCGAGATCGGCTGGTCCGCGGTCGAAGCGGTGAGTGTCGTCGTCGCGGTGATCACCGAACGATCTTCACCGATGTCAAGCCGAGTGTCGCTGCCAGAAGCCGCGCTCGCGACCAAGGCGAAGTTCACCCCGACCTGCTCGCGCAGGGCCGCCACAGCGCTCTCATCCAGGAACCTGATCGCGATGAATCGGCCCGCGGATGGCTCGTCGCCCGCGGTGGGAACGACCGGGCGCGACACGTACAGCGCCGGTCCCAGTTCCGTCGTCACCAGGCCCTTGGCCTCGGGGGCGTCGTGGCCGGGAAAGTAGCGCCCGCCTTGGGAGAACTGAGCGCAGTCGAACTCCGCGATCGCCCGGGGCTGGTAGGTCTCGGGGTCGCGCACGCTTTTGAACATCACCTTCCCGGTGCGATCGGTGAAGATGAACACCGGCGTGCGACACTGCCTCCAGTAGTCTTCCGCCGCGAAGTTGCTCTTGACGAAGGCTTCGGCGTCGCTCTCGCCCATCACCCACTTGTACGAGTCGTCCCAGTCGGACCATTCAAGAGCGAACTTGTCGAGTCCGTCGAGCTCGCGCGTGATCGCGGCGTCGACACGGTCCGCGTCGCTCCTGGCCAACCGATCTTCCAGTCTCTGGTATCCCGGGGCGCTGACGAAGCGATAGACGAGCAGGTCCGCCACCGTGAGCAGCGCGAAGACCGTGAGGATGGTGAGCCCGAGGAGGGCGCGCAGTTTCATGAGCCAGTGTCCGGAGTCTCGACACCCCTTGAGCGCGGGGATCCACATCGAACATTCGGACGGTTCGTGGGGGTGCTTCACCCAAACCGGCCCCGTCCCGGCGAATCACCCGATAAGCAGGAGCGGGCGCCGGTGGGACCATACCGTACAGCAGCCGTTCCTCCCGCCATCCGCCCCCGACGAGCACGACCATTGCCGAGCGAGCAACAAGAAGCCTGGCTCACCGCCGTTCGCCGGCCCGAGGTCGCGCTCGGGCTCGAGGCCGTCTACGCGTGCATCGCCGAAGCGGTCCAGGCGCGCGGGCCAGCGTGTTGGGCCTCGGGCCGGTGTTGCAACTTCCGGCGCGCCGGACACCTGCTTTATGTGACCGGCCTCGAAACCGCCTATGCCATTGATCGCCTCGGCGGACCGCCCGCGGCCGTGGACCTTGACGCCGCGTTGGCGCGCGGCGATTGCCCGTATCTCGCGGCGAATCTCTGCGGAGTCCACACGGTCAAACCGCTCGGTTGCCGGGTGTACTTCTGCGACGAGTCGGCCCAGCGCTGGCAGGAGGAGCTGAGCGAGCGCGGCCTCTCGATGATCCGCCGATTGCATGATGAGCACGGCATCGACTACCGGTACGGGGAGTGGCGTGCCATGCTGGCGGGGTTTGTGTCCGGGGCTTGAGCGGGTTCCCATGGGGACCAAATCTGGTTAGAATTACGCGGACCCGGGTTCTCCGGAGAAGGGATCTCCCGCATGCGCACGAAACGAGCCGGCGCGTTCACGTTGATCGAGTTGCTGGTGGTGATCGCGATCATCGCGCTCCTGATTGGTTTGTTGCTCCCCGCGCTCGGCAAGGCGCGCGAAGCCGGCCGGCAAGTCAAGTGCCTCTCGAACGTGAAACAGTTCGGGCTCGCGGCGATCACGTACGCGAACGACTACAAGGACAGGATCTGGCCCGCCGCGCCGCGGAGCGCGTGGCCCAACGGGGCCCGCGTGTACTCGGCACCCCCTGGGTACGACTTCGTTGCGCTCTGGGCGCGGGTGATCGAGAACAACCAGCCCGCGCCCGGGTTCATGTACCAGTATGTCTCCAACGCGCACGTTGTGGGTGAGTGCCCGACAAACAAGCGGCGATCGGTTGCGGGCGCAGAGCGTCAGAACATGTGGGGCTCGGTGACGGGCGTCGATTTCGACTACACGATGCTGGACGAACTCGAGGGCGCCAAGCTCGGGCTCGACGTGAAGTGCGGGTACATGCCGCCCAACAGCACTCCGTCACGCCTGCTCGCGGCGGGCCAGGTCACTCAGCTCACGATGATGCAGAACGTTCCGATCTTCGTCGAGGAGGATTCGAGGTATTACAACTCCGCGTTTCTCGACGGCCTCTTTGGTGTCGCCGACCAGTTCTCAACCCGGCACACCAAGAAGTCCAACATCGCCTACTTCGACGGCTCGGCCGGCGCGTTCAGCGGACCTAACGACAACCAGGAGCCCGTCGCGAACTCGACGCTCGACCTCGAAGCGATTGACCTGTACGTCAACGTGAAGGGCTTCAGCAACAGCTGGTACGCGATCTCCAACGCCGAGCGCTTCGGGGTCACCCAGTCCTACGGCTGGATCAACAGCCCAAGGTGAACCGGTGCGCAACCACCGGAATCACCGCGACGATTGAACAGATGGCGCCCGCGACCTCGGTTCCGATTCATCGCTTTTCGCTTTATCGCTTTGCCCATTTACGCCGCTTCGGCGTCAGCACCCCGAATCCCAGTGCTCGAAGAACCCGATCACGTCGTCGCCGTCCACCCCGCCGTCGCTGTTGAAGTCACCCGCCGGGTTGCCCGCGTCCCAAACGGCGAAGAACTCGATCACGTCGTCCCCGTCGACCGCGCCGTCGCCGTTCTGGTCCGCCGGGCACATCGCCCCGATCTGAACGTTGTTTGTGTTCACGAACAGGAGCGTGCGCGGCGGCAGATCGACGCTTGTGAACGCTCCCGTCATGCTCGAGGCGGTGACGATGGTGTACACCTCGCCGCCCGCAGGCACGTAGCCCGGAACGAATCGGACGCGCAGCGTGCCGTCAAGGGTGAGCGCTCCGAGAACGGCGAGCTTGTCGACATCCGCCGCGGCGGTACCGCCGATGTCCATGTCGAGCACGGCGGAGTTGAACACGTTCTCCATGTTGACGTTGCCGAAGCTACCGATTTGACCCGTTGCGTCGGTACCCGCGCCGCTCGGGCGGATCGTGCCGGCGTTGAGCCAGGTGCGGCCCGACGTCGCGATCGTGCCGAAGCCTGATGTGACGTCACCGATATCGCTTGTCATGTCGGTGTCGGTGCAGAAAACGGTACCGCCGGCCATCTCGATGTTCCCGACAAACGCGGTGCTCGTGTCGTGCAGCGTGATCTGGTTCGCGTTGGTGCGGAGCGTACCGTCGAAGGAGAACCCGACGGATGACGCGGTGCCGAGCGAGAGATTGCCCGTAGCGGTGATGATGCTCCCGGTCGTGCCGCGGATCTGCGAGTTGATGGTGCCGCTTCCTGTGAACCCGCCGGTGTTGCTGAAGTCAAAGAGCGTGCCGGTCAGGCCGCCGGCGCCGGACGCGATGCCTTTGATGACGAACCCCTGAGGTGTTGTGGCGTTGATCCCGCCGCCGAGCGTGATGGTGGGCGCGTCGATCGTGCCGCCGCCCGAGATGGTCTTGGTGCTCGCGACGGTGATGCCGTTCGGAGCGTCGAGCGTTCCCGCGGTGAGTGTGGTGTTGCCGACGACCGCGGCGTTGCGGTCGAGCAACGTGAGCGTGTGAGCGCCGATGTTGCTCGTGATGTTGGTCGAGTCGAAGCCGAGCGTGGAGGCGCTGTTGCCGAGCGTGAGAGCGCCGGTGGGTGCGATGAGATTCCCGAAGCCGGTGCCGGAGATGTTCGCGTTCATCGTGCCGATGCCGGTGAGTGTTGCGCCGGTTCCCGCGACGCTCGCCGAGCCCGTGAGCAGGATCGCGGGGCCGGAGATGGTGCCGCTGTCGACCTGCGCCACGCCGCCGGGGCAGAGTTCGATGGTCGATGCGGAGTCCAAGGTACTGCCGGACTGCGCAACGACGATGCCGTTCGCCCAGACGCGGAACAGGCCGGAGACACTGATGTCACCGCCCGCCTCCGCCCGCAGCGTGCCGGTACCCCCGGAGGCATTCGGACTACCGCCGACGCCAACGCCGGCGTTGGCATTCACGGCTCCGGACCCGACCGCGCGCACCAGCCCTGTGCCAGAGGGCGAGAGACCGATGTTCAACGGACCATTGCACGTCGCCGCGGCCGAAAGCGTCGCGACGAAGACGCCGTTTCCCGCACCGCCGACGG
>JBMOHX010000138.1:0-9448 GCA_049317625.1 Phycisphaerales bacterium | reverse complement strand
AGCAGACGCAAGAGCCCATCGATCCTCAGATTCAGACTCAACCAGTCACCGCAAAGCCTGCGCCTGTTCAGCCGCCTGTGCCGGCACCAGTGTTGGTGGCGAACCGGCCTGCGACGCCCACACACCGATACCGCTGCCGCCCGTCCCGGCGTTGATCGCGCGCACCGCCGCCGAGAACCCGCCGGGAGCAACAGAGGTCATCTCCGAAGTCAACGCGGACGCACCCGCCGCGGTGCTCGCCGACGTAATCCGCACCGCCGGGCCCGTCGCACTCGTTTCAAGCCGTGCGAACTCCGCTGCGCTCGCATTCGCGGCCGATGTCTCCACCCGCAACGCGGTCCCTGTGTCCAGCAGTATCGCCTCGAAGAACCCACCGGCCCCCGACGACGACCGACCGTAGACGCCATCCCCCCCCGACGACACGCCCGCGACGCCCGTTCCCGACGAACTAATACCGACCACGCCCGTCACGGCCGGCAGCAGCGGATACGAGGTGATGTTCCCCGCAACCCCGATCAGGCCCCACAGCCGACCGAATCCCGTCAACGCACCCCCACCTGTAGCGCGAGAGTTGGTCAGGTTCACGATCGAACCCGAGTCCGTCGCCGACTCGCCCGACTGGATGAACGGCAGCCGGAGCGACGCGGCCCGCGGCGCAGGCGTCAACTCCTGCCGCGGCGAGAGCGCCAAGAAAAACGGATCGCCCGATCGCCGCACCCGCAGCTCCAGCCAACCCGTCGCGACCTGCGACATCGCGGTCTGGACCGAGATCGAGGCAGTGAACAGCCCGTTCGAAACCGGGAGGCCACCGATCGAGGTGGTGTCCAGAGCCGCGCCGCCCACCATCGATGGGTACACGACGAACTGAAAGTCGTACTCCCCGTTCGCCGGAGCACCACCCAAATCGAGCCGCCCCTGGTACGTCGTGCTCTGGGCCATGACCGGCGAACAGACCAACGCCGCCCCTACAACCGCGGCAAGTGTGAAACGACGCATTTGATGCCTCCTGTGTACCCCTCCGAGTACTCGTGCACGATACCCGAGCGAGCCTTTGCAGAAAAGTGAAAGTTCGGCCCCTTCCGCCCGGTTGCGAATCCCCAAGCCCTGCCGAATCACGCGGCAACTTGTCCGGGAAATCTCGAAACGCGACGCTCGATGCTGCTGCCGAGCACTCGGTGCGCGCTTCGATCTCCCCTCCCGCGGCCGAAGCTCGCGCCACCGGTGTGAATCAAAAACCCCGGCCGCTTGGCCGGGGTTTCAGTGAAGATCAAGACCAGCGAAACTCAGCGGCGACGACGGCCCGCCGCGATGCCCGCGAGGCCCAACAGTGCCGCGGCGCTCGGGGCCGGGATCACGAAGAACTGGTCGCCGGCGAACTGACGGAAGTCGACGCCGGCGAGGTTGCCGGTGAAGCCGCCGCTGCCGTTGCCGCCGAGGTTACCACCGACGGGCAGCGAACCGAGGACCTGGTTCGAGGCGTAGTCGTGGCCCGCGCCGTTGATGAACGCGCACACCTTGGCGCCGTTCACGATGCTCAGCATCGCCGCCGGGATCGAGAGCTCGATGCCCGTGGTCACGGCCGCGGCGTTGGCCGCGTTCGCCGCGCCGCCGGAGCCGTCAACGCCGCCGGTGTTGCTGTTGTTGATGCCCAGACCGAAGCCGAGCCAGTTGTTGCCGCCCGAGAGCGCGCCCGTGCCGCCGTTGGTGCCGAGGTAGTCGCTGGGAGCGCCGCCGCCGAGGTCCCACGCGTTGACGTACGCGGCGAAGGTGCCACCGCCGCAGGTGACGCTGATCCAGAGGTCGGCGTTGAAGCCGTTGTCAAAGGTGAGGCCGAAGAGGCTGCCCGCGCCCGGGATCGAGCCGTCGAGCGTCTGCACGCCACCGGCGCGGTGGTCGATGAAGATCTCGAGCTTGTTGAAGTTGCTCTCGAGGTTGCCCGTGAGCATGAGGTTCACGTCCGCGCCCGAGCTGCGGTAGTACGCCGCGTCCAACTCAGAGCCGTTGGCGAAGGTCGCCTGGCCGAGGTTGGAGTTGCCGAAGCCGGTGTTGTTGCCCTGAACAGCGAGGGGAGCGCCGTAGTTGGCCTCCTTCACGCCGTCGATTTGGGCCATCGCCGCGGTGCCGCACGAAGCGACGACCGCACACACGAACAGATTTGCCATCTTCACTGTCTCTCTCCTTGCGGGCCGGGCACCTGCCCGGGAACAAGTCTCTCGGCGCGGCGAAAGCCGCACACTTGCCCCAAGTATAAAGGAATCCGCGCGAAAGCCCAAGGCTTCAACGCACGGAAACACCGCGATCTCTTGATGTAACGCGTTTCAGGCCCCGAGATTCCGTCTATCGGGTTTGGACCGCCGGCACTTGCTCGGCCTTGGGCTCTTCTCGGACCGAGACCGGGGCACCGACGTACGCGAGCGCCTGCTCCATGAACCGACGGACGATGGGGCCCGCGGTCGCCGCGCCGTAGTGGGACTTCTTGTGGATCCGCTCGGGGCCCGGGTCGTCGATGACGACAATGCAGACCAGCCGCGGGCTTTCGATAGGCCCGGCTGCGATGAAGGAGGAGTTGTACTGATCGTCGTAGTAGCCGCTCGAACCTCGCGGCCGCTTCATGCCTTTGGGGGCTTTGCCGAGGGGAATCTCCGCGGTCCCGGACTTGCCGAAGAGCCGGTATCGCCAGCCGCCCGCGTCTCCCTTTGCCCAGCGTTCTTCCATCGCGGAGACGACGCCGGCCATGGGCTCGCGGGTGACAAGGGCGACCTCCCTCGGGAGGACGCGGTAGGTGAAGCTCGGCGCGACGGGGTCGCCGCTCGCGGTTTTCACCACCATCCGGAGGTTGGGCAACGTTCCCGCCATTTCGCCCTCGCGTGCGAACGCGCAGAATCCCTGGATCATCTGCACCGGCGTCACCGCGATCTCGTGGCCGTAAGCGACCGACGTGTGAGTGAACTTCGTCCAGCGCGAAGCGGGGGTCACGATGCCGCTCGCTTCACCGGGCAGCCCGACGCCGGTCGGCCTGCCGAAACCGAACCGGACAATCGCTTCACGGAGCTGCTTGGGGCTCAGTCGCTCGGCAGCCTTGATCATGCCGATGTTCGAGGAGTTCTTGAGCACGTCGGGCCATGTCATGGTCGCCCGTCTGGTCACGTCCTCGATGTACCGACCGTACGAGGTGTGCCAACGGCCGCCCTCGGTGTCGAAGACCTCGTCCATCTTTGCAAGGTGCAGCTCGGTGATCACAGACCACACGAACGGCTTGAACGTCGAACCCGGTTCGTAAATGTCTTCGATGCAGCGATTGCGGCCTCGGAAGGCATCGGCGGCGCGGCCCTCGTCTTTGTCGATGGTGATGTACCGCCGCGGCCGCGCCAGGACGTTTGGTTCCGGCGGCGCCTTCTGCCCCCGCTTGAGGACCGGCTTCTCGACCCAGGGATACGGCGCGAGCTCAGGCAGGTCGCGGACCAGGTCAACCATCGCCAGAATCTCGCCGGTCTGCGGGTCCGCAAGCACAAGACGCCCGCCCGCGGCATCGCACTCCATGATCCCGCGTTCGAGCTCGGCCTTTGCCATCCGCTGGAGTTCGAGATCGATCGTGAGCTGAATGTCGTTCCCGGGCTTGGGTGGCACCACTTCGCCCGCTTCGGTCCACAGCGGGCGCCCCTTGGCGTCTCGCACGTAGGTCATCTTTCCCGCAGAGCCGGTGAGCGTCGAGTTGGAGAGCCACTCGGTGCCCATCAGACCTTTTTGGTCGACGCCGACCTGCCCGATGATGGACGAAACGTCCTCACCGCCGGGGTACTCGCGGACCGGCAGCGATTCCAACCCCACCCCCGGGATCTTGGCTTCTCTCACGCGCTGCGCAACTTCGTCCGGGACAGTCTTCGTGATGGGGACGAAACGAATCGGCTTGGGCTTCTTCGGCTTCGGCGGGGCGTTGGCCCCGGCCCCCGTTGGATCCGAGTCGCCCTCGCCGACTTCATCAGCAGCAGTGGGTTCGGGCGAAGCCACTGCCGGGCGTGCGGGAGTCATGCCGCGCTCGAGGAGTCGGCGCAGCGCGTCGGCCTTCTCGACCTGACTCTCCGAGCCGGGGCGGGGATTCGCGGCGTAGTAAGCCGCGTTAAAGTCGATGGCCTTCATGATCTCGGCACCAATGAACTCTTCCTCAACTCCCGTGAGTTTGGCGAGCTTCACGATGGCCTCGTCCGGAGGGTTGGGCAGCATGGTGGGATCGACGTACACCCGTTCGCCGAATCGCGTTGCGGACAGGAGCCTGCCGCGCCGATCGAGGATGTCGCCCCGGATCGGGAGCAACCGCTTGGTCAGCGTGCGTGCCGAAGAGTTCGCGACCAGCGCCTCGCTCGGCGCGAGCTGCAGCTGCGCGACTCGGCCGATCATCACGGCGAGGAGGAGCAGGGTGAGGATCAGGGCGAATGCCGCGGTCCGCTGGAACCGGGTGGTGAGTTCCGCCGCGCGGCTCGAGAGAGCGTTTCCGTGCGTGTTCATCGCGGGGTTCCAGGGTCATTGGGCTTCGCGGCAGGATCCGTCGGGCCTGACTCAGGAGAAGTGGGCAGAGGGGGGAGCGCCAGCGGGCGAAGGGTGCCCGCGTCTTTGGAGAGTTCCTCGACCTGCCGGGGCGTCACCTTCGCGGCGATCTGTGCCCGCAGCTTCCAAAGCCGAAGGTCGGCCTGCTCGATCCGCAACTGGCACTGCGTAATCTCGCTGGCCACCTGAAGCCGGCTCTGGCGGAGGGAGAGCAAGCCCGCCGCGAACGCGCCGAGGGTGACGATGACTGTTGCGAACTTTGCGAACACGCCGGGGCTCCTGATCGAGGGCGTGCGGATCAGGCCTTGGGCAGCTTGATCACCTGACCGACGCGAACCGCGGGACGGTCCTTGTCGAAGACGTCCTTGTTGAGTTCGAGGATGTCCTTCATGCGGGTGACGCTACCGAGCTCGCGCTGGGCGATCTGGCTCAGCGTGTCACCGGAGCGCACCGTGTACGAGCCGGCTTTGACTTTGGCAGACTCGGGGCGACCGACGGGCTCCTTGACCACCGGCCGGTCGGCCTTGGCGAGTTCCGTCTGCGGCGGCTTGAGCCCGGCGCGGGGGACATCGTTGCGAGGAGTCTCGACCTTGGGCGTCGTCTTGACGCCGGCTTCGGACTTGGCGACCGTACGCTCGGGGGCTTCCAGCCGGGTCTGCGGCGCGGCGGGCTTCGTGCCGGGGGTCGTCTGCGGGATGGTGATCCGAGCGCCGACGCGGACTTCGCCGTTCTTCCCCACCGCCTTCGGGTTCGCATCCGCGATGCGCTTCCACTGGTTGGGATCGCCGTAGTACTTGCGAGAGAGCTTCGAGAGGTTCTCGCCCGCCGCGACGGTATGGAACCGCTCGGGGGCGGTCGACGGGGTCACTTCAGGCTTCGCAACCTGCGGCTTCGCATCGCGCTGGGTGAGGGCCTCGGGAACGATCTTGGCCTTTTCGGGCTCTGGGAGAACGGAACCGGCGGTTCGCCGGCTGACGTCCTCCAGACCCGAGCCGACGGAGCGGGTGTCCGCGAGCGGCACGCCGCCGCCCGTGCGGTTGGGGATGATGATGTCTTCCTCGGTACCCGGCTTGATCGCATCCGCGAGCACGCGGGGCTCCGAACGGCCGCCCTGCTCGATGACGAGCGGGCGATCAACCACCGGGCTCGGGGCTGCGCCGGGCGCGGGGAGTTCGCCCGTCGGCGAAGGCTCCGCGACGGCCAGTCGCGTGTCGGTCTTCGCGGGCGGCTCGGCAACGAGTTGCTCACGGGGCCGCATCGACGGGGCACCCGCGGGCGTCTCGCTCACGCCGACGGCGAGCTTGGAAGTCTGGGCCTTGGACAGGTGGTCCGAAATCAGGACCGTGACCACCAAGAGCACAGAAAAACCGACGATCAAAGCGAGTTTGAGTTCCCGAGTCACGTGATATCGCCCCTGGACGCGGCGTCTGCCCGGATCGCCGCGACTTTCAGATGACCAACAGCCGCGTCAGGCGTCCTTGCCCGGCAGTCCGACCGTTAATGCGAGCACCCACTTTCGTGGAGGTCTCACTGTAGTCTCCGACCCGGATTCCGACAGAAGTTCTGTCGCCCCTCCGGATCATTTTTCGGGGAACCGAATCGCCCGAATCTTCGCCGACCTCGACCGAGGGTTCCGGGCGACTTCGTCGTCCGTCGGTCCCGCGCCCTGATCCCCAACTTCCGACGCCCCTCTCGCTTTCACCAACTCCGCGAACGATCGCTTCACCAACCTGTCCTCGAGCGAGTGGAAGGCGATGAACACGACTCTCGCCCCGGGCTTGAGCCACCCCGCGCGACCCGCCCGCGATTCGATCGCCTTCAGCATCGCCCCCAGGCAGCCGAGCTCGTCGTTGACCGCGATCCGCAACGCCTGAAAGGTCTTGGTCGCAGGGTCGATCATCGACTTCCCGCCGCCCCGCTGCCCCGGGACGGCCGAACGCACGGCCTCCGCGAGCCGTGACGTTGTGAGTATCGGTCCCCCCGCGCGAACCTGAACAAGTTTTCGGGCGATGCGTCTGGCGCTGTAATCCTCGCCGAACTCCTCGATCATCGCCGCCAGATCGGATTCGCTCAGGCTATTCACCAGATCCGCCGCCGTCGACGGGAGCGTCGGGTCCAACCGCATGTCGAGCGGCCCGTCCCGCATGAACGACAGCCCCCTCTCCGGGTCCTCCATCTGGTTCGACGAGAACCCCAGGTCGGCCAGAACCGCGTCCGCGGCGAGATTCGCCTCACTCATGCGGAAGCCGATATCGGCGAAGTTACCCCGTAGGGTGGTGACCGGAACCCCAAGGGCCGTGATGCGAGCCGACGCCGATTCGAGGTTGCCGGGATCAACGTCGTTGAGGATCACGCGGCCTGAAGCGCCAACCGCCGCCGCGGCGTCAGCGGCGTGCCCTCCGAGGCCGGCGGTGCAGTCCAAGAACGTCTCACCCGGGCGGAGGGCCAACCGCTCCGCAACCTCGACCGGCATCACCGGGACGTGCCTTTCCGCGGCTAGGTTGGACTCCTCGCTCATCTGCCATCATAGAGAGCGATTCCAAGGCCCCGCGGGACAGTCGCGCGTCAAACAGAAAGGCGGGGGGCCCGTTTCCAGCCCCCCCGCCACGTGTGTGTCTACGTCAGCACGCGAATGTGAGACCCCGCATTCAGCGGCGGACGTCCACACCCATGTTCTCGATGACGAACACCAGGTCGTCGCTGTCGACGATGCCGTCGTGGTTCACGTCGGCCGTGGAGGGCTCGCGCGAGTCGAGCTGGTTCTTCACCTCGTCCACGTCGAGACCGTCGACCATCTGGTCGCCGTTCACGTCGGCGAGGGTCACGGGCAGGGCCCCGTTCATGAACGCGGCGATGTCCGCCGAGTCCAGCACGCCGTCCGCGTTGAAATCGGCGAAGCGCAGGTCGCTCATGCCGTTCTCACGCAGCTCGGCCACACCGATGGTCCACCGCGGCTCGGCGATCGGCGCGGCGGTCGCCGTGCGGCCCGCACGGACGCTGCCCCCACCCGGACGCAGGGAACCGTCGCAACGGGTCTCCGAGAACTGGAGGAAGTTGATCGCGATGAAGGTGAAGTCGCCGGTCTGGACGAGGCCGTTTCCCGTCACGTCGGCGTGCGGCCCAACCGTCGAACAGTTCGTGTTCGCACCCGGGCTCGGGTTGCTCGAGAGCTGCCCGACGAAGATACCGAAATCGAGGATGTCGATGAAGGTGTCGCCGTTGAGGTTGCCGCCCTTGAGGGCGTCGGCGCCGCTGAAGTTCGCGACGTAGTTCACGCCGGCGTCGGCGAAGTTGTCGACGTCGGTGCTGCGCAGGGTGTGCAGCGGATCTCGGGCGGTGATGCAGATGTAGTTGCCGCACGGGATGTCGATGTTCACCAGGCCGGTCGAACCGCCGGTGAAGGTCATCGTGTGGCTGGACACCACCGGCGAACCGCCGCCGAAGGGGGCCAGCTCGAAGCTGATGCAGCGGGTGAACGGCCCGGCGGCCACCGCGGCCTGCAGGTCGACCGTCACGGCGAGCGTGTTGAGCGCGTTCACCGTCACGTTCTGAACCGTCGAGGACGTGTTGCCACAGCTGTCGCTCGCAACCCACGTCACCGTGGTCAGGCCCGTGGCGAACGGGGCGTTCAGCGGGAGGCTGTCGCTGCGGGTACCGACGAGGGTCGGGCTGGTATCGCAGGTGTCGGAGGCCGAGGCACCCAGAGAGGCGACCGCGGCGGTGCAGAGGCCCGCGTCGGCGTTCACTGTGATGTTCGACACGGTGATCGCCGGGGCGGAGGTATCACGGTTCGCCGAACCCAGATCGACCAGGTTCGGGAGGATGTCGGTGCCCGTGTCGGTCGTGATGCGGGTGGGCAGCACACCGCTGCGGAACTCAACGAGGTCCGAGACATTGCAGAAATCGCTGGTCACGTTGAACGTGATGCGGGCCATGGAAGAAGCCGCGGAGGTGCCGGGGAGCGCGGGGATGCCCACGCCGTAGGTCAACTGGCCCGGGGTGTGGAGCTCGAAGATCTCGGTCGAGAAGGGCGCGTCGCCGGGGACGGCGGAGACGAAGTCGAGGGCCGCGTCGTTGTACTGCAGGAAGAACTGACCGCCCACGATGTCGGTCGAAGCGTTGTTGAGGTTCACCTCGACGACGAGCTGCTCGCCGGCCTGGAGGCAGGAGTCCTGCGCATCCAGAGAGAGCGTCGGGCCAGAAGCGGGGATCACGCGGGCCGTGAGGCTCGTCTCGGCGATGCGGTAGCCGGAGTCGTCCTGGGCAAACCAGTTCACCGTGTAGTCGCCCGGGGGGAGGATTGTCCCGCCAAGGAAGCCGAAGTTGATGCGCCACGACTGACTGAACACGTAGTCGGTCGTGTTGTCGGTCCACGCCCCGCCGAGCGGGTTCACGAAGAACCCGTCGTTGTCGTCCCACCCGGCGGCGCCGACGTCAAAGAGCGGGAGCGCGAGCGTCACGAAGCTGGTACCTGTGGGGCTGGGGTTGCTGTCGAGCTGGTACGTGAGCACGTAGTTGCGGCCGAGGACCGAGTTCGCGACGCCCACATCATCGCTGCGCGGCGTGAACTGAAAGTCCGTCACCCACCACGACGAGCTCGGATTGATCGCCGGCCCGGCCAGCACCGTGAACGTGTTGCCCGTCGTGTTCACCGACTGGTTCGTATCACGGCCGCGGGCCTTGAGGAACAGCGAAGTGCCCGCCCCGGACGAGGTCAGGAAGTTGTTCCCCGCGATCCCCGCACCCGCGATGTAGTCGGTATTCGCCTTCGCGGGCGACACGTTCACCAACTGCCCCGCCGCGGAAGAGGCCATGCCCGCCGCGGCGAGAAGAGCCGTCACACAAGTCATGCGCATTCTGTTCGTAAACATCGAGGCGATCTCCTGATTTTGAACCACCGACAAGC
>JBMOHX010000137.1:0-9460 GCA_049317625.1 Phycisphaerales bacterium | reverse complement strand
GCGCGGTGTTCGTGATCAGCATGCTGGCGGCGCTGCTCAGCATGCGAAAGGTGATCAGCCTCGAGCCCGCGGTGGTGTTCAAGGGTTGAGCCTTGGGGCTGAGCTTTGGGGTAGATCTTCACGCGGAATGTGCATCCGGGCGGCTTGACCGAGCGAACAGTGTAAGTACAATGAACACTGTTTAGTGAAGGGGCCCTCGGATGGCGTCGTCGGACCGAAGAGCGCGGGAGAAGGCGATCACGAGGACCAAGATCCTCGGGGCTGCCCGCTCGCTCTTCATCGCCCACGGCTACGAATCGGTCTCCATGAGAAAGATCGCGGAGGCGATCGAGTACACCGCCGCGGCGATCTACTCGCACTTCCCGGACAAGCAGAGCCTGATGATCGCGTTGTGCGACGAGGACTTTGGTGCGCTGCGCGAGGCGATGCGCCACGTGGAGCTGATCGAGGACCCGGTCGAGCGCCTTCACGCCATGGGCCGTGCGTATGTGGATTTCGCGTTCGAGCACCCGCACCACTACCGGTTCATGTTCATGACCACGCACCCGGAAGACCCGGAGTTGATCGCGGAGTGCGAGCTGAAGCACGGCAACCCGGATCAGGACGGCTATGCCTTCCTCGAGCGCGTTGTGGAAGAGTGCATCTCGACGGGGCGGGTCGCGAAGGCGTACCGCGACCCGGCGATGCTGACACAGCTTTTCTGGGGCGCATCCCACGGGGTGGTCTCGCTCTTCATCACCCACGGGAAGGATCCGTGGGTCAACTTCACCAAGCCCCGTGAGACCGCGTACCTGTTGCTCGAGGCCGCGCTCGACGGTGCCTGCGAACCCCGCAAGGCGGCGCCCAAGCCCGTCCGGAGGAAGCGCCCGTGAACTGGCTCGCGATCAAGATGCTCGTCGGAGACCGGCTGAAGTACATCGGGCTGATTGCCGGGATGGCTTTCGCCGCGATGATGATCGCGCAGCAGTGCTCGATCTTCGTGGGGTTGAAGAACCAGACCACCACGTTCATCCGAGAGAACGCGGGTGTGGACCTGTGGGTGATGGACGATCAGGTTCGGTTCAGCGAGGACCAGGTGGGCCTGCCGGAGACCACCGTGCAGCGGATCCGCTCGGTGGAGGGCGTCGAGTGGGCGGTGCCGCTCTACAAGAGCTGGCTCCGCGCGAGGCTCGCGGACGGCACGCGGATGCTCGTGATCGTGGTGGGCATCGACGACGCGACGCTGGTCGGTTCGCCGGGGAAGATCGTCGAGGGCGCACTCGGCGACCTCCGTCAGGAGGGCGCTGTCTTTGTCGACGTCAAGGACAAGGCCACCAAGCTCAAGCTCACCCGCGCGGGTCGCGACCTCGCGATCGGGGACAGCTTCAGCATCAACGACCACGACGTCCGCGTCGTTGGCGCTTACTCGAGCCCCGCCTCGTTCTTCTGGGACCCGGTCATCTACACCACGTACTCGCGCGCCCTTCAGATGTCACCGCGCGAGCGGAACCTGATGTCCTTCGTGATGGTCAAGGTCAAGCCCGGTGTCGACGTGGCTGAGGTACGGGCCCGCATCGAGGAACGCACCCGATTCGTTGCCCGTACCCCGGAAGAGTTTGAAGGTATCACGAGCGCGTTCATCCTCGAGAAGACGGGCATCCTTGTGAACTTCGGCATCGCCGTCTCGCTCGGCCTGCTGATCGGCGTCATCGTGACCGGCCAGACTTTCTTCCAGTTCACCGTCGATAACCTCCGCTACTTTGCTTCCCTGAAGGCCATGGGCGCCAGGTCCATCACGCTCATCGGTATGGTCTTCACCCAGGTCCTCGCGGCCACCGCGATCGCCTTCGGCGTGGGTGTCGGCGCGGCGAGCGCGTTCGGCTGGTTCATTCGGCAAACCGACCTCGCCTTCGAGATGCCCTGGTACGTTCCCGCCGCCACCGCGCTGGCCATGCTCGGCGTCGGGCTCGGTGCCGGCATGTTGAGCCTCGTTCGCGTCCTCCGCCTCGAACCGGGCGTCGTCTTCAAGGGCTGATTTCCGGAGCACTCATGACTACTCCAACCACCGCCCCGGCACGAGACCTCAGCGACCGACCCGTCGCGGTCACCTGCCGCGCTGTCACGAAGACCTACGGCAAGGGAGACTCCGCGGTCCGCGCGCTCCGAGGCGTCGACCTCGACGTCCGCTCCGGCGAACTCCTGATGCTCGTGGGTCCTTCGGGATGCGGCAAGACCACCCTGATCTCTGTCATCGCCGGCGTGCTCGATCGGGACGGTGGCGACTGCGAGGTGCTCGGGCGAGACTTTTCGAAGATGCGCAGCTCCGAACGCGCCGCCTTCCGCGGCCGCAACATCGGGTTCGTCTTCCAGCAGTTCAATCTCATCCCAACGCTGTCCATCTCGGAGAACGCCGCGGTTCCACTCATGCTCAACGGTGTCGGGAGGCGAGATGCCGTCGCCCGCGCCTCGGCGCTCCTCGATCAGGTCGGCCTCGGCACCCGCGTGAAGGACACCCCGTCGAAGCTCTCCGGCGGTCAGCAGCAGCGAGTGGCCATCGCCCGCGCCTTGGTGCACAAGCCCAAGATCATCGTCTGCGACGAGCCCACGAGTGCGCTCGACCACGCGACCGGTCAGCGCGTGATGGAACTCCTCCGCTCCGTCGCGGCGGACAACGAGCTCTCGCTCATCGTCGTCACCCACGACCAGCGCATCTTCGAGTTCGCCGATCGCATCGCCGAGATGGACGACGGCCACATCATCCGCGTCACCAACGGCGAAGGGCACAAGGTCGCCGCGACGCTTCTCGCCGCGGACGAAAAGTAGGAGCACACCCCCAATGATCCGAAGCCTCGTTCTCCCCATCATCGCCATCATCGGAGTGATTCTCGCCGCGGTCACGGTGGTTCGTCAGAGCAAGCCGCCCGCGGCACGCCCCCCGGTGATCCGTCCCCCGAGCGCGCCGTTTGACGCCTTTGTCGCGGGCTCGGGCCTCGTCGAGGCCAGCTCGGAGAACATCGCGGTCGGCACCCCGGTCGCGGGGATCGTGACCGAGATGATTGCCGCGGTGGGCACCGACATCGCCAAGGATGCGCCGCTCTTCCGCATCGACAGCCGCGAACTGGCGGCGTCGCTCGCGTCGCGGAACGCTCAGCTCGAGACCGCGTCGAAGCAGCTCGAGCGGCTGATGCTGGGCACACGCGCCGAACTCATCCCGCCCGCGGAAGCACGCCTCGCCGAGGCCGAGGCCACCGTCCGGGATCTCGAGGAGCAGCTCGCCTTCTGGGACAAGGTGCCCGACCGCCGCGCCATCGCCGAGGAAGAACTCGCGCGGAAGCGCAACGCTGTGGGTGTGTCCCGGACCCGCGTCGAGCAGGCCAAGGCCGAACTCGCGCTGCTCCGCGCGGGGACGTGGGCGCCGGACATCGCGGTGGCCGAGGCGCAGCTCAACGCGGCTCAGTCGGAGGTCGAAGCGATCGAAACCGAGATCGAGCGGCGCACGATCCGCTCGCCCGTGACCGGGCGTGTGCTGCAGGTGAGTATCCGCGCCGGCGAGTTTGCTGGCACCGGCACCGCGGGTCTGGTCATGGTGGGTGTGGTGGACCCGCTGCACATCCGCGTGGAGATCGACGAGCACGAGGCGTGGCGACTCAAGCCGGGATCTCCCGCGGTCGGCTTCGTGAAGGGCAACAAAGCACTCCGCACCGATCTGACGTTCGTGCGTTTCGAGCCCTACGTTGTTCCGAAGCGCTCGCTCACCGGCGAGAGCACCGAGCGGGTTGACACGCGCGTCCTCCAGGTGCTCTACTCGTTCGACGCGAAGAACCTTCCCGTGTTCATCGGCCAGCAGATGGACGTCTACATCAAGGCCGATCCCATCGTCCCCGAGGCGCAGCCCGCGCCCGCAGCCGAATCGCCGGAGACCAAATGAACCGATCGACCATCCTCGTGCTTATCGCTGGAGCCGCCGTGCTCTCGGGTTGCCGCGCTGTCGGTCCTGACTATCAGCGGCCCTCACTGGCCGCACCCGACCGTTTCGCGGGCGGCGCGCCCGACGCGGCCAAGCCCGAGCAGGCCGCGGACCTCGCCCGCTGGTGGGACCGGCTCGGCGACCCGAAACTCTCGACACTCATCGACCGTGCCCTCGCTGGCAACTTTGATCTCCGCGTGGCTGCCAGCCGCGTGCGCGAGGCCAGAGCCCTCCGTGGTGTAGCCGCCGCGGGCAACAAGCCGACGCTCGACGCGACAAGCGGCGCATCACGCAGCCGCTCCAGCGAGCGCGCCGAGAACGCGTTCGGTGCCGAGAAGGAAGCCACGAGCTTTGATGTCGGGCTCGACGCATCATGGGAGATCGATCTTTTCGGGGCCGTCCGGCGTGGCGTGGAAGCCGCGGACGCGGACCTCGCCGCGGCGCAGGAGGGCGGGCGCGAGGTGCTGGTCTCGCTGACCGCAGAGGTCGCGACTTCGTACGTCCAGCTTCGCTCGTTCCAAGCGAGGATCAAGGTGGTCGAGGACGCGATCCGCGCGCAGCGGGACACCGTCGAGCTGCTCGA
Organism: Phycisphaerales bacterium; assembly: GCA_049317625.1. Lineage (GTDB taxonomy): Bacteria > Planctomycetota > Phycisphaerae > Phycisphaerales > UBA1924 > JBEIUO01. The sequence continues at coordinate 4,931 of JBMOHX010000137.1, read as the reverse complement.
TTCGCGGCTTCAGGCGGGCCTTTCCGCCGAGCTCGAGCTGCAACAGGCCACGGCTCAGCTGGCGCTGCGGGAGTCTCGATTGCCCCCGCTGATCTCCGGTGCCCGGCGCAGCATGTACCGTCTCGCGGTGCTCTGCGGAGTGGCCCCCGCCGCGCTCGTGGATGAACTCGCCGAACCCGGCGCGCTCCCCGACCCCGGCACGGACCTGCCGCTGGGTGCACCCTCGGAACTTCTGCTGCGCCGCCCCGACCTGCGGCGGCTCGAGCGCGAGCTCGCCGCGGCGACCGCGCGCATCGGTGTCTCCACCGCGGACCTCTACCCGCGATTGACGCTCACGGGTTCGTTCGCCTTCGAGGCCGCGGATCCCGGGAAGCTGTTCAACATGGATGCTCGTTCGTGGAGGATCGGCCCCGCGGTTCGTTGGAACCTGCTTGACGGCGGGCGGACCCGCCGCCAGGTCGAGGCCGCGGACGAGCGGTCCCGAGGGGCGCTCATCGCGTACGAGAGCCGCTTCCTGATCGCGATGGAGGAGGTCGAGAACTCCCTGGTCTCGTTCACGCAGGAGCAGTCTCGCCGCGTGCACCTGGCCCGGGCGGTCGAGGCGAACACGCGGGCGGTTCAGCTCGCGACGGATCGGTACACGAGCGGAGTGGGGGGGTTCCTCGACGTTCTCGACGGCCAGCGGAGCCTCTACGACGCGGACGAGGACCTTGTATCGAGCAACACCGATGTGACGCTCGCGTACATCTCGATCTTCCGCGCCCTCGGGGGCGGCTGGACGCCGGAAGAACTCAGCGGTTCCGCGGCTCCGTCTTCAAAGTGAAGCGGTTGACAAGGTCGCGCATTCTGCCGGCGTGCTCGGCGAGCATCGACGCCGCTTGCGCGGACTCGGTTGCCCCTTCCTTCACGGCGCGGGCCGAGGCGGTCAGCTCGCCGATGCCGTCCAGGACGCTTTGCGTGGACGAACGCTGCTCCTCCGCCGCCGCCGCGATGTTCCCGATCATCGAGCTCACGTGGTTGGTGCCCGACACGATCTCGTCGAGACGTTCGCGGGCGGTCTGAGCCCGGGCGACTCCGTCGCGGACCCGCGCGGTACCCGTGCCCATCTGTTCGACCGCGCACTTGGTCTGCTCGCGGATCGCGGAGATCGAGCGGCCGACTTCCTCGGTTGCCTTGGTGGTCCGGTCGGCCAGCTTGCGCACTTCATCGGCGACCACCGCGAACCCGCGGCCGTGCTCGCCGGCGCGGGCCGCCTCGATCGCCGCGTTCAGCGCCAAGAGGTTGGTCTGCTCGGCGATGTCGTCGATCACCTTGATGATCTGGCCGATCTGCTCGCCGCGCTTCCCGAGGTCCTGCACCAGCGAGGCACTGGTGCTTACGGTGGCGTCGATGGTCTTCATGCCGGTGAGGGCCTCGTTGACGACCTCGCCGCCCTCGCTGGCCGCGCGGCCGGAGTCCGCGGCGGTCTGGCTCGCCTCCTGGCTGCGGGTGGCCACCACCTCGGTGACCTGCGACATCTGGGTCATCGCCGCGCCGAGCTGCTCGATGCGGGCCGCCTGTTCGTCGGTCTGGCGGCGGACTTCCTGACCAGAGGCGTCGATCTCATGGGCCGCGGCGGCGACCTGCTCGGAGGCCATCCGGATTTCCTCGACCATCTTGGACATCGAGTCGGCCATGGTGTTGGCCTCGAGGGCGACGAGCGAGACTTCGTCCTTGGCGGTCGTGACCGCACGCTCGGAGAGATCGCCCTTCGCAAAGCGGCTCAGTGTCCCGCGAAGAGCGGCGAGCGAACTCCCGATCGAGCGGGCGATCCAGAAGCTGAATGCTCCGAAACCCGCTGCGCCGATGCCGGCGAACAGAAGCGCCTTCGTGTTGGCTCTCTCCCGCGTGCCGGTCTGCTCCTCGCCGGCTCGTGTGACGGAGCGCTCGATGAGGTCCGACAGCTTCTCGTTCGCCTCTTCGAGCTGCCCGAACGCCTCGCCGAACGCCGTGAGCGAAGCCTCGTCGAACTGCTTGTTTTTCACGATGCGCTCCGCCGCGTTGATGTACGCGTCCAGTCGGGGCTTCGCGTCGGCCAGAGCCTCGCGGACATCGGTGGGCAAGTCGAGCTGGGCGTTCTCCTCGAGGCAGCGGCGGAACCAGGTCGCGTGCTCATCGAGGTCCTTGCGCACCTGCGCGGACTCTTCTTCGGTCTTGGCGAGCCTCGCGGCGAGCACATCGGAGTTGACCGCGTCGTGCATCATGTCGCCTTCGAGGTGGTTGCGCAGCGCACTGGAGGTCGTGGTCATCGCGACGGTAGCCTCCCCGACGCTCGTCAGGGAGAAGTGGACCACGCTGACGAGCGAACCCAGCGCCAGAAGGCCGGTGCCGCAGAGCATGAAAAGCTTCGTTTGGATGTTCACGTTGAGTCGTCCCTTCACAAGTGCGTTGAGAACCGTCCGTTCGTTCAGAAGATGAGTTCGAAGCGAGCGCCGCCGCGGACCGCGTTGTCCACGTCCGAGGTCCCACCCGGATTGATCACGTACTGGATGTCGGGCGTCACGCCGAACCAAGGGGTGAGCTGAACCTTGTAGAGCGCCTCGACGACGACTTCGTCCTCGTCGAGCCCCGCGTCCTCGTTCAGAAGCAGCCAGGATGCGAGCACGCCGAAGCTGTCGTCGGGTCGGGCGTCGAAGCAGCCGCGGCACATCAGACCGGTGATGAACTGACCCTCGACCTCGTGGACGTCGCTGTCGCCGAGACCGGCCAGGCCGAAGGCGAACACCCCTCGCTCGGCGTTCTCTTCATCTGCACCCTTGCGCCACAACTGCTGCTCCGCGAGCAGGTACGCGCCGGTCGCGTCCTCATCGCCCGAGCCGTCGAACTGCGGGAAGTCCGCCGTGTGCAGGTGAGCCCCGAGCGCGACGCGCCCGCCGCCCATCCCGCCCCACTGGTCCCAGGTGAAGCCGGCTTCCATGATGAAGAACCAGGCGTCCGATCTGTCGTTGCTGAAGAACTGGTCAGGCCCGCGATTGCCGGTGTCCCAGCCGTCTGCGGTTGCGCCGTCGAACACACCGCCGCCGATGTAGCAGCGAGCCGACGGGTACACGAACAACACCACGCCGGTGGCGGGGTTCGGGAAGGTCGGAAGGTCCCACGCGGTGGCGGGCATCGCGATCGAGCCGTTGAGTGTCTCTTCCGCGGCGTTCACGAACGCGAACTCCGCGTTGCCGTCGATCTTGCCGACCTTCAGGCGGAGGTGGTCGTCCAGCATCCACTGCTCGTACCAGAGTTCCGCGAGCTGGCCGATGTTCTTGCCCGAATCGATGTTGCTCACGCCGTGCCAGTCGCCCACATCGCGCGAGCCGCCCCGCACCTGCGTGAAGTAGCCGTCGGCGAAGATCGTCCCGCCCTTCAGCCCGGCGAGTTTTTCGAGGTCGAAGGTCGCGTTGAGGTCCCACATGTGGATCGTCGAGGCCCTGTTCTTCAGCCCTCCCGACCACACCGAGCCCCAGTCCATCGTGTAGCTCGCGCCGAACTCCAGACCGCGATCCGCGAGCTTGGTCCTGGCCCCCGCCCAGTCGCCGGTCATCGTCTCCCACTCAAACCACGCCTTGCCGCCGAACCAGTCCCTCGCTTCCGCGGCCGGCGCCGGCTCCGCTTCCGCCGGCTTCTTCTCGTCCGGGCTTCTGGCGCCGCGCTCGTGGCCCGGGAGGTCGGGCTGGCCATCCAACTCGAACATCTCGGCGGACGTCACGGCGTCAACCGGTTGTCCGTCCTGGCCGCGGGCGATGCCGCAGGCGAGGCCGGAGATCCCGATGAGAGTTGCGACGGAGACGCCCTGAAGCCCAGATCTCAACATGAAGCCTCCCAAGAAGTGATCCGACCACAATGGATCGGCCGTTGGGGCGGGGTTCTTGCTTACGTCAACCCCTGGCCCTGGGAATGCTGCTCCCCGGGGTATGGGCTGGGCGGTCTGGGATGGAGATAGCGGCGAAACGACTCCTAAATGGGGGAATCGATCGGCTCACGCTTTGTTGCGGACTGTCTAAGGGGTAATGCGGGATCAGGAACGGCGCCACATCGAGCCGCCGTAGACCGCGTTGGAGCCGAGTTCCTCCGCGATGCGGAGGAGCTGATTGTACTTGGCGTTGCGGTCGCTGCGGCAGGGGGCGCCGGTCTTGATCTGACCGCAGTTGGTCGCGACGGCGAGGTCGGCGATCGTGGAGTCCTCGGTCTCGCCGCTCCGGTGGCTGAGGATCGCGCCGTAGCCGTTCCTGATGGCGAGATTGACGGCCTCGAAGGTCTCGCTGAGAGACCCGATCTGGTTGACCTTCACGAGGATTGCGTTGGCGCTCTTGGTGTCGAGGCCCTTCTGTAGGAACTTCTTGTTGGTGACGAAGAGATCGTCGCCCACGAGCTGGATCCGCTTGCCGAGCCGCTCGGTGATCTTCTGCCAACCGGACCAGTCGTTCTCCGCGAGGCCGTCCTCGATCGAGCGGATGGGGTACTTGTCGCACCAGGAGGCCCACATGTCGATCATCTGGTCGGTGCTGACGACTTCCTTGCTCGACTTGAACATCTTGTAGCCGACCTTGCCTTCGGCGGCGGCCTCGTTCCAGCACTCGCTGGTCGCGGGATCGAGCGCGACGAAGATCTGCTCGCCCCACTTGTAACCGGACTTGGCGACGGCCTTCTCGATGATCTGAAGGGCTTCTTCGTTGCTCTTGAGGTTGGGGGCGAATCCGCCCTCGTCGCCCACCGAGGTGGAGAGGTGCGAGTCGTGCAGGACCTTCTTCAGGGCGTGGTAGATCTCGACGCCGGCGCGGAGCGCTTCGCCGAAGGTGTCGAAGCCCCATGGCTGGATCATGAACTCCTGGAAGTCCACCGTGTTGTCCGCGTGCTTGCCGCCGTTGAGGATGTTGAGCATCGGGCAGGGAAGCGTCTTCGCC
>JBMOHX010000136.1:0-9482 GCA_049317625.1 Phycisphaerales bacterium | reverse complement strand
AGGGCGCACAGGGCGAACAGAAACAAGGCGAGAAACAGCAGGGCGCACAGGGCGAACAGAAACAAGGCGAGAAACAGCAGGGCACGCAGGGCGAGCAGAAGCAAGGCGAGAAGCAACAGGGCGCGCAGAGTGAGCAAAAGCAAGGCGAGAACGGGCAGGCCATGCCCGATCGACTCCCTGATCTTCCGAAGGACTCCAAAGGGCTCGACCGACTTGCCGAGCAACTCCGGCAAGCCGCGAAGAACCAGTCCGACAAGAACCTCTCACGCGAGCAGGCCGATCGGCTCCGGAGGAAGGCCGACGAGTTGATGCGCACCGCGTCACCCGAGCAGCGTCGCCAACTCGAAGAGCTCGCCAGGCGAGTCGGGAGCGATCCCTCGAAGCAGAGCGCAGCGCCCCCGCCGCCCGGAGGGCCGGAAGACGGCCGCGCGGGCGGTCCCGGAACTGAGCAGCGAGCCGGCCCCCGTGTCGCCGAAACCCAGCAACTCCCGGAGCGCAGGACAGAAATCGTCGACGCTCGCCCCGATTCGATCGAGAAGGGTGTGAAGCGGCGCACGATCTCGGAGTTGGAGCGCGGACCTGACGGTGGTGGCGGCGGCGCGGGCGGTTCGGCCCTCGACGAGGGTGTGCGGGACGCCGTCAAGGGTGCCGAGCGCGCCATCGAACAGCACAACGTGCCCCGCGAGCGCCGCGACCTGGTGCGCCGAGTGTTCCAGCGTTACGTCGAGCGTTCGGCCAAACCGGCCGAGGGCGGCAAGTAACACCACATGGGCTTCCGCCTCGAACAACCCTGGTGGCTTCTCCTCCTGATCCTCGTGGTGCCGGTGGTCCTGTCCGGGTGGGTGATGCTCGGGTCCATGAGTCGGCTGCGGCGGTCCGTCGCGATCGGGGCTCGGGTCGCCCTCATCGTCGTTCTCGCGCTGCTGCTCGCCGGGATCTCGACCAAGCGTCGAACCAACAAGCTCGCGCTGGTCGCGGTGATCGATCAGTCCGACAGCGTGCGTGAGATGGCACCCCCGCAGCGCATCGGAACCGCCGAGGGGCCGGTCCGCGAAGTGCCCGCCGCGGGTTTCGGTGCCGCGTTCATCGAGGAGGCGACCCGCAACCGGGGGGGCGAGGATCTCGTGGGCGCTGTCGTCGCCGACGAACGTGCGTCTGTGCTCACCCTGCCCGCCGCGGGTGGAGCGGGTCTGCCTCCGGGTGCTCTGGGTTCGGGCGGCGCGACCGACCTTGCTTCGGCGCTGCGGCTCGCCGCGGCGATCGTGCCGTCCGACGCGACCGGGCGGATCGTGGTGATCTCCGACGGCGCGGAAACGGCGGGCGATGTGCTCGCGGCGTCGGACGCCCTCGCGGCGAGCGGGTCGCGGACCCCGGTGGACGTGGTGCCGATCGAGTACGACCTGAAGAACGAGGTGATGATGACGGCGCTCGATGCGCCGCCGCGGGCGGCGATGGGGAGCACCGTGACGCTCCGTGTGACCCTGCGCGCGACGACGGCGAGCTCCGGAGTGGTTCGCCTCGAGGACGAGGGCGTGCCGCTGGTGGTAGGCGACGCGGGCGAGACCTCGCGGCGTGTTGAGCTCACTCCGGGCGACAACGTGGAGCGGTTCACGCTGAAGCTGCCGCCCGGGCGCATCCACCGCTTCGCGGCGTACTACGAGCCTGACGTGGACGCTGCCGGGCGTCGGAGCGGCGACACGCGGATCGAGAACAACCGGGCCGAGGGCTTCACGCTCTCGCCCGGCAAGGGCGCGGTGTTGCTCGTGCGCAACGAGGCCGAGGGCGAACGGCCTCACCCTCTCGAGCGGACGCTCGCGGGGCAGGACATCGCGGTGAAGCGGATGAGTTCTGCCGCGATGCCGACGTCGATGCTCGAGCTCGAGGCGTACGACGTGGTGGTGCTCGACGACGTGCCCGCGGACGAAGTGGCCACGCAGACGCAGGAGCTGCTCGCGTCGTTCGTGCGGGACATGGGCGGCGGGTTGGTCATGATCGGAGGTCGGAACTCCTTCGCCGCCGGCGGGTGGAAGGGCTCGAAGCTCGAGCCGCTGCTGCCGGTGAATCTCGAGGTGCCCGACAAGGTTGTGGTCCCCGAGACCGCGACGGTCTTCGTGCTCGACAACTCCGGGAGCATGGGGCACCGGGTCTCGGGCTCGCCTTTCACCCAGCAGCAGATCGCGAACGAGGCGGCGGCGCTGGCGGTGACGAGCCTGAGCGCAAAGGACCTTGTCGGCGTGGTGGTGTTCAACTCCGACGCCGACACCGTCGTGCCTTTGGCCCCCAACCGAGACCCGCAGGTGACGGCGGCGGCGATCCGGCGGATCGGTCCCGACGGCGGCACGAACGTAGCCCCGGGGCTCGAGATCGCCCACGCGATGCTGCGAAAGGCGACCGCGAAGGTGCGGCACATCGTGGTGATGACCGACGGAAGGTCGATCAACGCGGAGTCACTGCCGGCGATGTCCAAACAGATCGCGCGCGACGGCATCCGGATCACGACCATCGGCGTGGGCGACCAAGCCGACGCGAAAATGCTCAACGACATGGCCCGCGAGGGGGGCGGGAAGTACTACCAGGTGCGCGACCCCAACGTCCTCCCGCGCGTGTTTCTCAAAGCCGTGCGGATCGAGCGTCAGCCGCTTATCCGCGAGGGTGAGTTCAAGCCAATCCTGAACCCCGTGGGCTCGCCGATGACCGCGGGGATTACGCAGACTCCCGCGCTGCTGGGGCTTTCGCTCGCGGGTCTGCGCTCCGAGCCGACCGTGGTGAACGCGATGCTATCGCCCGAAGGCGAGCCGCTGCTCGCCCACTGGAACGCGGGGCTTGGGCAGGTCGTCGCGTTCACCTCCGACGCCGACCAATGGGCCGAGTACTGGAAGAACTGGGAGGGTTACTCGGTGCTCTGGACGCAGGTCATGCGGCTCGCGGCGCGGCCACCCACCTCTGAGGGGCTCGAAGCGGACGCGAGTGTCACGGGTGGTGTGCTCACCCTGCGACTCGACGCCACAGATCCGCAGGGCGCTGCCTCCGACGGATTGCGGGTGCGCGCGACAGTGGCCGACTCTCGCGGCGGGCGGCGTGAAGTGCGGCTCGCGCAGACCGGGCCCGGGCGGTACGAGGCGGTGATCGCCGACCCGGCTCCGGGCGCGAACGTCGCGGTGATCTCGGCGGAGGGTGGCGGCGGGGTGATGCGTCCGATCGTGGTGGGGGCGACGGTGCCGCGCGGCGCCGAGTACCGCGGGCTGTCGTCGAACGCCGCGCTTCTGCGGGAGCTCGCGGCGCGGACCGGGGGCCGTGTGCTCGATCCGTTGTCGCCCCGGTCGGCGAAGTTCTTTGATCGGTCGAAGATCACCCCGCGCGAGGTCCCGATCCCGCTGGGGAACGCGGTGCTCCCGTGGGTGTTGGCGATGGTCCTCTTCGATATCGCCGTCAGACGGCTCGCGTGGGACCGCTGGTTGCCGGGACGGGCCGAGGTTGCAGAAGCCCCAGCGCGTGCGGCCGCGCTCGCGGCGGGGCTGGCGACCAAGCTCGAGCAGAGCGTGCCACAGGCCGCGGAGCCGGCGATCGCGCTCGGAGAGGCGGACGCGAAGGCGATCGCGAAGAAGGCGAAGGACGAGCGGATGGCGCGGAAGCTTGCGGGGATGAAGCAGCCGCCAGCCCCGCCGATCGTCCAGAAGCCCGCGGCGAAAGATGAGCCCGGCGAGGGCGGCCTGATGGCGGCCAAACGTCGCGCGAAGGAACGGTTTGAGGAGGAGTGACGGCGGGCGGTCTGTGACTCGTCAGACGATCTCGCCGTGGAGCGACAGCTTCTCCGAGCCCGTGATGCGCACCCGCGTGATCGAACCGATCAGGTCGTCGCCGACGCTCTGAGGAGCATCGAAGAAGACGATCAGGTCGCCGTCGGTGCGTGCGGAGTACTGCACCGTCGCGTCGTCGGTCGTGAGTGAACCCGCGAGTTCTTGGCGGGCCAAAGAGCGGCCGCCGATGGTGATGGCCACCGCGCCGGCGTTCTTGAGCTGACCGGTCGTGACGCCCGTCTTCTTGAGCGCTCTGCGACTGATCCCCTCGACCATCACGTCGAACTCGCGCCCGACCTGTTCGGCGCCCAGTCGCTCGGAAACGCCGTTCTGCAGGGCGAGGAGTTCGTTGTTGCGGCGGCGCTTCACGTCCTCCGGCACGTCGTCCGGGAGTTTGTCGAACGCGACCGTGCCCGGGCGCGGCGAGTACTTGAAGATGAAGGCGTTCTTGTACTGGGCCCTTTCGACGAGGCGCTTGGAGGCTTCGTAGTCCTCCTCGGTCTCGGAGGGGAAGCCGACGATGAAGTCGCCGCTGAGGGTGAGGGGGCGGTTGATCTCGGGCTGGTCGAGGAACGCGCGGGCGCGGTCGAGGAACTCGAGGTACTCCTCGACGGTGTAGCCGCGGTTCATCATCTGGAGCATGCGGTTGCTGCCGGACTGCGCGGGGACGTGCAGGTAGCGGCAGATGCGGTGGTGATCGCGGATGACCTCGAGCACGTCGTCGCCGAAGTCGCGCGGGTAGCTGGTGACGAAGCGGAGGCGCTTGATCTCGGGGACTTCGTCGTGGATCCGGCGGAGGAGCTCGGCGAAGGTGGTGACCTGCGCGCCCGCGAAGGGATCGCGCCGGTGGCCGCCGGTGAACGAACGGCCTTTCTGCGGCTGCTGGATCCCATTGATCGAAATCGACGCTCCGTGCTCGAAGCGGTAGTGGTTGACGGTCTGGCCGAGGAGGGTGATCTCGATGACGCCGGTCTCGGCGAGCTTCTTGCACTCGTCGACGATATGGTCCGGCGGGCGATGGATCTCGGCGCCGCGCGTGAAAGGGACCACGCAGTAGGTGCAGAACTTGTTGCACCCGCGCGTGATCCTGACGTACGCGGTGCGGCGGCGGGGTGAGTCCTCGTCGATCGGGGAGACCGAGCGGGAGAGGTCGAGCATCTCGAGCGTGTCTTCCGCTGCGGCGAGCGTCGAGCTGCGCCGGCTGCTGCCACCTTGGAGGGCGAACTGCTTGGCGGAGACGAGCTGGTCCGTGAGGATCATCGAGTCGCGGGTGCGGACGGCGTTGTCGAGGAGGCTGGGGAGTTTGTCGAGTTCGCCGGGGCCGCACATGAGGTCGACGACGGGCATGCGCTTGACGAGGTCGACACCGTCGCGTTCGGCCATGCAGCCGAGCACGCCGACGACGAGGCCCGGCTGGTCTTGCTTGCGTTCGGCGAGCTCGCCGAGGCGGCTCCAGACCTTCTGTTCCGCGTGCTCGCGGACCGAGCAGGTGTTGTAGAGGACGACGTCGGCGCCGTCGGCGGAGGCGACGAAGCGGTAGCCGAGTGCGCGGAGTTGGCCGGCGACGAGTTCGGAGTCGAGCTCGTTCATCTGGCAACCGAAGGTTTCGAGGTAGACGGTCTTGTGCGACATAGGGGGCGAATGATAGGCGGATCCGTAAGTTCTATGGGCGGAGGTGTTTGCGATCAGAGTCCGGTTTGCAGGGGCGGCGCGGGAGCCGGGGACGGCGGCGCGACCGAGAAAATCCGCGAGAAACCGTGCGCCGTCGTGGCGGGGCGGCGAGCTGGTTTTCGAACTGGCCTGTGCACGACCGCCCGTGCGAGTCACACAAGAGACAAGACTCACCAACTCAAAGCCATCGACTGAGAGAGTCGTGGTGCGCCGCCGGCGTGTTGCCGGGGCGATGGGCCGTTCCCGGCTGCTGCCGGGGCGAGGTGTCGTGTGCGTTGGCTGAATGCCAAGGCACCAACAGGAGAGAAGCACATGTCGAAGACTTTGGTTCGTATCACCTGCCTCCTCACCCTGGCCGGCTTCGCGGCCTCCGCCGTCGCGGTTGACCCGAACCTCTCGGTGGAACTGGTTCGGAACCGCCGTGTCGATCGCCCCAGCGGCACCTCGCTGATCCTCGATTCCACCCCGTGGAGCTACTCGACCAGGACGGGTGGCGTGTCGCAGAACCAGACGGCGACGTACAACAACGGCAGCGGGTTCTCCGCGGGGACCCAGGTTACCGCGTATGCGCCGGCGAACGTCCCGGGCCGCCCGAACGCGATGCAGTTCCTGCAGGCCTCGACCTCCAACGTTCTGCACAACGACTTCGCTCTGAACCCCTCCGCGGCGGCGACGTTCTCGAGCAGGTCGCACCTCACGTTCAACATGCGGAACATCACCGTGGGTCTCGACCCGATGGGCAGCGCCTTTCAGCTGACCCAGCCGGTGCGGATGGTGTGGTCCTTCCGGTTGGAGATGGACACGCTCATCCAGCGCAACTTCAACCCGGGCTCCTTCGACGGCGTCTCCCAGGACTTGACGATCTCGTCCAGCTTCGGCTCTGATTCGCGTCAGGACGCCTACCACTACTTCCAGTTCGGGGCCCAGACCCCCCGTATCACCACGACCGGCAACCTCGGCGCGGCCACGTTCAATCAGCTGGGCCAGGTGTTCACCTTCTCGATCGAGCAGACCTGGCGGCCTATCGACGGCAGCAAGAATCTGAGCATCGATGTGGACCTCACGTCGCTCGTCTCCGGCATCTACGACAACGCAAACTCCGCGGGCGGCGCCACGGAGTCGCTCATGCAGGCTCGCTTGACGACCGATTTCTCGCTCTACGCGGCGAACGGGTTCGGCCCGCGCGGCGGCGACGGGTTCGTGGAGCCCGGCTACATCGTCTCCGATGAGGACGGCCTCATGTCCGAGAACGGCTTCAATCCCGACGTCTTCGTCCCGGCCCCCGGAGCGGCGGCCCTGCTGGGCATGGGCGGGCTGCTCGCCGCCCGTCGTCGGCGCTAACCCGCGGAGGGCCTCGGTTCCTTTTGACCCACACGCCGCCGGCGTTTGCCGGAAGAACGGAAACGGGCGGGCGCTCTCCGGCGCCCGCCCGTTTGTTTTGTTTGAGACCGTTGGTGTGGTGAAGCGTCTTGGTTAGCAGGAACGGCGGCGACGCGCGGCGATCATGCCCGCGCCCGCGAAGGCCGCGAGCACGCCCGGCGCCGGGATCAACCCGGTGCGGTACACGACGTCGAGCGTCGGGCGCAGCAGGACGTTGCCCGCGGAAGACGACCAGAGCTCGATGCCGTCGTCGTTGCCGCTGATGATCTGCGGGAGGATGGCGAACCCGTAGTTGGGTGCGCCGTTGGCCCAGGCCTGGAGCGCGGCGGTGACGTTGATGAGCCGGAGGGTTTCGCCGTCGGGGACGTTGTCGCCGAGGAACGAGCCCAGGAGCGTGCCGAGTTCGCCCCCGGAGAGGCCACCGCCGAGAGAGTTCCAGGTTGAGGCTTCGGTCCAAGGGACGTTGAGCATGTAGACGTAGAAGACGGGGTTGTAGAACGGCGTGTCGATATCGTCGGGGACGTGGAAGCGGAGCTCCGCGCTCTCAATGACCGAGCCCATCGGCACCTTGCCCACCTCGTTGTTGGCGGTGAGGATCTCGTCGAAGCGGAGCAGGCCCTGGCCGCGGCGGTCGGTGAAGATGTTGTTGTTCACGTCGTCGTCGACGACGATGCGGTCGCTGCCGCCGTAGGAGGTGTTGCCGTTGGCCTCGCTGATCCAGGTGTCTCGGGTTCCGGCGTACCCGCCGACGCCCTGGGTGAAGACCGCGGCCTTTCGGCCGGCGCCGGTGGAGTAGCGGTCCCACTGGACGTTGAGGGAGAACTGGCTCTCGTCGGCGGTGCGGTACTCGTTGCGGGTGGTGGAGTAGCTCTGAACATCGATGCGGTTGGCGGCCATGTTGAACTCCATCACGCGGAGGAAGCCGTCGCCGCCGTTGGGGTCGTCCTGATAGTCGGCGAGGACCTCGTGGATGACGTTGCCGTTGATGGCGGTGGAGCTCTGGCGGAACTCCTCGTGGAAGTGGCCGCACTGGACCATGAAGAGGTTCTTCTGCATGCGGACGAAGTTCTGGAAGAACTCCTCGGACTGGATGCCGGAGGGGTTGTAGTTGCCTTCGACGCCGTACCAGACCGAGGGGTAGCGGCCCGAGGGCACGAGGGGAACGCCGGCGGTGTAGTCTTCGGCGTCTTGCAAGTACCGGTGGGTGGAGAGGAAAACGGGCTTGTCTCGGTTGGCGTTCAGCACGCCCTGGGCCCAGACGAGTTCCTCGTAGGGTGTTTCGATTGAGAGGCTCAACTGGAGGAACTCGCGCCCGCCCGCGCGGAAGGTCTGGTAGTTGCTCATGCCCGAGGGTGAAGCACCCTTGTACCAGGAGCGCCCGGCGAAGCGCTGCGGCCCGTAGTTGGCGAGGTAGTTGGAGGGGTTGTAGGTCGAGCCGGGCTGGCCGGCGGGGGTGACGTCGTGGTTGCCGACGGTGATGGAGTGGGGGAGGTCCGCGGCGAGCACCGGGTCGAGCGCGGTGCGCGAGTTGGCCCATTCGTTCAACCGGTCGCCGTGGTTGACGACGTCGCCGAGCGTCGACATGAAACGGATGTTGAGGTTCTCGCGGTTCTGGAGCACCCAGCTGGTCTGGCTCCTGAAGATCTCGGGGTAGAACTCGCTGTAGTTCTGGGTGTCCGGGAGGGCCACGACACGGAAGGTGTTGGTCGAGCCCGGGTCGGGGGTCTCCGGTGCCGGCGGGGCGGTGTGCCATCGCGGTGGCGTGGTCTGGGCGTTGGCCGATGCGGTAGCCGCGGCGGCGAGGAGGAGGGCGATCGAGCGGGGGCCGGCGAACTTGGGCATGGGGTACTCCTGAGAAAGAGAATCGCGGAATGGTGCCCGGGGCGCGGATCCGGATGGTGAACGCTGCGCGAAACCTCGGCGAAGTTCGCGCGGGCGTCGGCGGCATCGGGGCGGCTAAGGTTGGTCCATGAAGCGCGGGCTGAACCTCGCCACGAAGTGCCTGCTCCTCTTCGGCGGGGCAACGGTGCTGATCGTGACGATCGCGCTCACCGTCCCGTGGCTGCGGATGCAGTCGTTGGTGGACGCCGGGCAGCTCGATCTCTCCCGGCAGATGGTCTCGACGTGGGAGCGGCTCGGCGAAGAACAGCGGAGCGACACTGATACCCGCGGCCCCAACCGCATGATCGTCCCGGGTTCGGGGATGATCGTCGAGGAGCGTGCCGGGATCACCGCCCGCGAGCTGTCGATCTCTCAGGCCAACGAGCTCGCGAAGTCGGACCGCTCCGTCGGCGCGGCCCTCGGCGCGTTCCGGAAGGACGATCGCCTGGCGGACGTGCAGTACGCGAACTGGCGCGGCACCAACCGCGAGTACCAGTACATCAAGGCCCAGCGGCGCTTCAAGGGCGGCACACGGGAGCTGATCGGGGTGGTGATCCTCTCTCGTCCCTCGATGGAAGCAACGCGGCTGTTGCTGCTGAACATCTCGTACCTGCTCATCGCGGGGTGCGCCGTGCTGGTGCTCGCGCTGCTGGTGTTCTACGCGATCACGCGGAAGCTCGTACTCTCTCCGGTGAAGTCGCTCGAGCACGCGGCCGAGCGCGTGCGGCAGGGCAATCTGTTCCACCGCGCGGC
>JBMOHX010000135.1:0-9505 GCA_049317625.1 Phycisphaerales bacterium | reverse complement strand
GCCCTCCGAGGAAATAATGCCAGGCCCTCTAGACCGCAGTCGCCGCGGCGTCGGGGTACAGAACCTTCTCGATCCGAGCCGCGCCGCCGATCTGCTCCGCGGTATCCACGTAGTTCTGTGCCGCGGTGATGACCGCCCAGTTGCGTACGTCCTCCGCCCAGCCTCCCTCGATGTCGATTTGGGCCGACGCGTTCACGGGCGGCCAGTTCCAGTTCAGCATCTGCGGCGACCCGAAGTCACCGTCCGCGTTCACCCATGCGCCCTGCTCGACGTGCACGACGTCGCCCGCGGGCACCGGATGGTCCGCCAGGTACTTCTCGACAACCGTGGGCACGTACCCCGCGGCTCGGGCCTGCGAGACGAGTTGTGGAGTCGCCTCCATGTAGTAGGAGTAACCACCGCCCCACGCGTTGTCCCCGTCGTGCGCGAGCACGATAAGCATCGGGCGGGCCGGGTCGTTGAACGCCTGGAGCGCGTTGAAGTCCGACAGCCCCAGCGGGGCGTATCCATCCTTCCAACCCAAAGACTGCGAACACGGCACCACGATGATCTCGCTCGCCAGCCCTGTCGACGGATCGACGTACCGGGCCCGATGCGGCGTGAACGCGAACGGCGCCGCTTCCGCCGGCGCGCACCCGCGCGAGATCGCCGCTCGGTAGTAGTTGGCCTGATTCGGATTCAGCATGTCGGCACGGTTCGGTGGATCGCAGTTGATCCCGCCCGACCCGTACACCACCGGGAAGTTCCCGCAGGCGCGGCTGAGCTTCTCCGCGCTCACGAAGCTCCACCGAACCCCCTCCGATGCAAGAACCGGGATCAGCCTCTGGCTGAACGCCATCTCGGACGGGAAGAAGCCCCCAGACATCGGAGCGCCGGTGCCCCAAGCATCCGGGTACATCCGCTTGTAGAGTTGAATCTCCTTGCGAACGGTCGATTCGTCGAGCAGCGGAAGCAGCGCATGATGGAATGAAAACAGCACGACGTCCAGCCGCGGCTTGTTCACGCCCGCCGTCGCCGTGTTCCAAGCACGCGCTGTCCGATACGGTGCGGACCAAGAGGGCGAGTATCCGAGCTGCGAAGCGCCGCCAAGGCTCATGATGTTCTCGATGAGTCCTCCGGAGTAGCTCACCTGCGCGCCAGCCTCGGGAGCCGTTGAGAACGCGCCGACGGAATCCCGTACCCGATACTGGTACACGGCCACGCGGTCATCGAGCCCGAAGATTGCCCGAAGATTATCTTGAGGGTGGGCCCCCCCGGCATCCCGCCGTTGAATCGTCTCCCATGCCCGCTCGTATCGGTCCCCTCCGACGACCTGCTGCCCGGGCCAATAGATTGGTTGCTCGAGGTGCCACATGTACGTGAAGTGAAGTTGTTGCTGGGCCGTCGCCGCGGCACCGCACGATGCCAACACGAAGAAACAAAGAGGCGTCTTCATGAGATGAAACCGGTTCCAGGGTTGCTGTACAAAAGTCCTTGATTCATGGGCGTTTGCGAGGATACCAGCACCGTGCTCTGGTGCAAGTTCGCCCCGCCTCTCACCGCATCCGTGCGGATCGTGTTCGGACGGGGCCAGCCCGCAAATGACCAGAGTATTCGCGGGCGGTCGCGCTTGAAAACAACGCGGTGCCTCACCACAATTCCGTGCGGGGTTTTCTCACGGAAGGCGCTTCTCACTTCGTTCCGGAATCGGCAGACCCCCAGCAGGAGATCGAACGCATGATTTGTTCCAAGAGCCGGATGATCCACCATGTGTCGGGACGCGCCGTTTCGATGGAGGCCTTGGAGGGCCGCTCGTTATTCTCGTCGACGCTCTACGACGCGCCCACCACGCTGCTCACCGACACCGTCCTTGACGCGGTAGCCACCGCGGACTTCAACGCCGACGGCCGGATGGACATTGCCTCTGTCGGAAGCTCGGGTGGTCGCAATGTGGTTTCGGTGTACTTCCAGAGCGTGTCACGGCCGGGAGAGTTTCTCCGGCCAACCCAGGTCCTGCTCCCTGTCAGCGTCCGGGACTTGGCCGTCGCCGACGGCAACGGCGACAATCGGCCGGACCTCTTCGTCGCTGATGCGTTTGGAAGGAGCGTCTATCAGATTCTCAACCAGGGCGGCGGTCAGTTCGGAAGTGCCTCCTCGCTCGTGACGTTCGCAAACTTCGGTGACACTCGCAAGCTTGTGGTCGCAGACCTCACCGCGGGCGACTCCTTTCTCGACATCGCGGTCGCGGATTCCAATGGTCTGGTGTCGATCCGAACCCGCACGGTCAGCAACACCGTCTTCAACCCCGAGCAGACCTTCTCCACCGGGACAGTCAACGTCGACATCGACTCCGGGGACTTCGACGCCGACGGGGATCGCGACCTTGTCATCGCCGGACGCTCGGGCACCTCCGGGTTTCTCGATGTCCGTTTGAACAATAGTTCCGGTACGTTCTCGGCTGGAACCCAGGTCGCTGCCTCCACCAGCGTGTCGGCCGTCGCGGTTGGGGACCTGAACGGCGACGGGCGAGCCGACCTTGCAGCGGTCGGCAACAGCTCGAGCGGCGCGCTCACGACTCATCGGAGCTATGCGGCCGGTGGGACCCTGGCGTTCCAAAGCCTGCTCGATCAGCCGCTCAACACGGGGCGTGGTGTCGCCATCGCAGACATCGACCTCGACAACGACGTGGACATCGTGGCGAGCGCCTGGAACGGGAGCCAGGACGTTGTCGTCGTCTTCCGGACCAACTCGACCTCCTCCGTGGTATCCCGCGAGGAGTATCCGATCAGCACGTCGGCGGTGGTGCTGGCGAATCTCGACTCGGACGCCGCTCCCGACCTCGTAGGGATGAACTCGCAGGGCGTTGCGGTCGCCTTCAACTACGGGTACGGACAGTTCGCCGGAGCACCTCTGCTAACCCGCAATGCGGGGTTGACCGCGTCGCTTCTGGTGGCGGGCGATGCCGACAACGACGGCGACGACGACGTGTTCACCGTCAACAGCGGCACGCAGACCAACACCGTTCTCTTCCACCGCAACCTCGGCGGGTTCTTCCAGCTCCCCGAGAACCTCTCGCCCACCTCCATCGCGGCGGATATCGAGTCGGTGGCCGTCGGCGACGTGAACGGCGACGGCCGTCGCGACGTGGTGATGATGGAGGAGGGAACCGACCGCCTCCTGGTCCGGTTGGGCAACAACCTGGGATCTTTCGCGACCGACATCCTCGGGCTCCAGTCGGCGTCCTCGATTGACGACCGCGGCTTCATTCTCGCGGACGTCAACCGCGACGGCAGGGCGGACGCAATCTTCTGCGCGGACTTCGACTCCGTAGGCATCGCGTTCGGCAACGCGAACGGCACATTCACCGCGGAGCAGGTCTACGGGCTCGGGTTCAGCGGCCTCTCCCACTTTGCCGTCGGTGATCTCAATGGAGACTTCTTCCCCGACATCGCCGTCGCGGAGTCATCGTCGCAACTCAGTGTGCTGCGCAACGCCGGCGACGGCACCTTCTTCGGCGGCGACGCGCGTTACCTGTACGACCTTCCGCACTTCCCCAACACGATCAGGATCGCCCAGATGTCCGGGGGATCCGATTCTCTCCCCGAAGTCGTGTACAGCAGCGATCAAGGTCTCTTTTCCCTCACGAACTCCTCTACCGCCCAGACGATCTCGCTGAGCTCCGGGATTTCCGCGCCGGGCTCGTTCGACAACTTCGTCGCCGGCGACGTGGACGGCGATGGCGACGCCGACCTTCTCGCTCGCGCCTCCGACATCCAACTCCGGCCCATCCGCAACGACGGCGGCGCGTTCTCCCTGCGGCCCCTCGTTGCCACATCGGGCCGTTCGCCCGCGATCGGCAGGTTCGATCAGGGGTTCACGCTGGACGTCGCGGCTCTGAACGGAGGCTCCCGCGGGTTCGAAACTCTCTTCAACATCGGCAACGGGAACTTCGGAGCCACCTCGCGCACGGTTCGCTTCGGCACCTCCAGCTACGACAAGCTCCTCTCCGCCGAACTGACGGGCGACTCGCTCGCGGACCTCGTCGCGCTCGACAACAGCAGAAACGAGGTTGCACGCTTCTCGAACTCGTCGACCGGCTTCGTCGACGGAGGCACCTTCACAACCGGCACCACGAGCGCCGTCGACTTTGCCACCGGCAACATCGACGGGACGCTCGGCAATGACCTCCTCGTGCTGGACGGCTCCTCGCAGAACCGCCGGGTCAACCTGCTCCGCGCCAACGCCCAGGGCGGGTTCAACTCTCCCGAGACGGTTTGGTCTCCTTCTTCAGGCGCAACCAACGCCTTCACAACCATCACGGTGGGGGACATCGACAACGACGGCGACCTCGATGCCCTGCTGCTCCAGCCCCAAGCCAACAAGGCGGTGGTGCTCCGCCGCATCGACAACGGCGCCTACGAGACGCTCGGCAACTTCTCCGTGCCCGGTTCCGCGACCGACCTGCAACTGGCCGATCTCGACAACGATGGCGACCTCGATGCGGTCGTCACGAGCCGACAGTTCTCTGGTGGGCTCTCGTTCCACTACAACAATGCCCCCGGCCTCTCTCCCGGCTCTTTCACGGAGTTCAACGCCGGGGCGACCTACACAACGATCGAGTACCCCAGTTCCGTCGCGGTGGGCGATCTCGACGGCGACGGGCGCGTCGACCTCGCCGTGTCGACCGACACCAACAACTCAAAGGTCCTGGTGCTGCGGAACGCGACTGTCGGAACAAGCGTCGCGTTCTCTCTGATCGACACCCTGCCCTCGGGGTTTGAAACCTACGAAGAACCGACTGTCCGCATCACCGATGTCGATGGAGACGGGCGGCGCGACATCGTCATGGGACGCCGAAATCTGGTCACCGTGTACCGCAACCAGGCCGGCGGATCCGGGGCCACGTTCCGTGAACACCAGTCCATCTCCGCGCCCGGCCTCTCCGTGCTCACGACCAACTTCAACAACGACGGCATCGCCGACTTCGCTTCTCTCGACCAGAACGGTTACGTCACCCTCGTCCAGTCGCTGGTCCGCGCCGACGTGAGCCTGAACTCGCTCCAGGTTTCCGACGTTGCCTCCAACCCCTACAACACCAAGCTCCGCGCCACGTTCCGGCTCGCCAACGCGCAGTTCGTCCTCTACTCCTCGCTCGGCAACGGCGACTTCGTGCTCTCGAATCAGACCGGCTTCTGGCAGCCCGGTACGTTCGTCGGTGCGTCGGTGCAGCCCGACAACTCGATGCTCATCACGTACGAGTTCCCCGCCCGTCTCGGCGCCTGGGACTCCACTGACAACGGCAGCTACGCCCTCACCCTCATCGCGAACTCACTCACCCAGCCCGGCGGCCGCGCGTTCCCGTCTCAGAACCAGACCGTGTGGTCAAACTTCTTGTGGTTCAATGCCCCCACGGCCGAGCGGAACAACGAATCGGTCGCCGACGCGGGTACCTCGATGGATCTCACCGTGCGATACACCGACGCCGCCGGCGGGAGCATCGGAATCTCGTGGGACAGCATCACCGACGGTGACGTGGTCCTCGAACGAGAAGTCACGGTCGCCGGGAATCGCGTCGTTGTAGCATCGATCCCCGGCGCTCGCGTCTCTCGTGCGATCACCGGCAACGGCCAGCTCACCGCCACGTACCGGTTCGCCGCCCCGGGCGGCTATTGGGACAACTCGGACAACGGCCTATGGACAGCCAAGGTTGTGGCGGGCCAGGTCTATGACAACCAAGGCAACGAGGTCGCCCCGATCACCCTCCGTTCGTACAACTTGTTCTTCGCCGCGCCGACGGCTCGAGCCGTCTCCTTCGCCGCGGCCAACGGCGCGTCGACCGTGACCGTCACCATGGAGTACCAGGCTCTTGGAGCGGCGCTGATGGACACCTCCACGTTCACCACCGGCGACATCGAGCTCCGCGGCCCCAACAACTACTCCGCCCAGGGCACCCTGACCGGCACCAGCCTCTCCGTCACCGGCGGGCGAACGCTCTACTCCGTTTCCTACTCCTTCCCCGCCCCCGGCGGCGTTTGGAACCAGACCAATCAGAACCAGTACTCCGTTTGGACGCGGGCTTCGCAGCTCCGGGACGCCTCGTCCCGCCTCGTGCCCGCCGTCGCTTTGGACATGGCTCCCAGCGCACGGCTCGCTTCGTTCGTCGCCAATCCCGGAGCGGCAGCCGCGACGATCACGGTCGACTACCAGGCGCTCGGAACGCCGTTCATGAGCTGGGGTTCCTTCGGCAGCGGCGACATCGAGCTCCGCGGCCCGAACGGTTTTGTCTCGGTCGCGACGATGACCAGCCTCTCAGCGCTTCAGGTCAACGGCGCCTGGGTCTACCGCGTCGTCTACTCGCTCGCCGCTCCGGGCGGCAGTTGGAACAGCGCCGACAACGGGAGCTACTCGCTCTGGACCCGCCCCAATCAGATACTCGACAACTCCGGGCGCCTCGCGAGCAGCTTCGCGTTCGACTGGAGAAGTCTCTTCTACTGAGCCCGGCGCCCGAGCCCGCAGAGCACCTTTCCGGCTTCTTCAGCTCCATGGACACTCGTTCCCAAGGCCCCCATCGAAGGGGGCCTTGTCTCGTTCGAGGGCCCTTGCCACGGGCGGCCTGGGCCGGGCGGAAGATCGCGGGGTGGGATCTCCCGACAGGCACCTCGGGGCTTCCCGTGGCATGTTTCGTCGCGGCGGCGCGGTCGCTCCCCGCCTCCTTTCGCAACAAAACAAGCCGTTCCGATCGGGATTGCCCCTCCGCCCGGCGGGCCGCCGCGCCGATGAGGGAATAGTGCTCACCAATTTTTTGACCGGTAACCGATGAAATCGCCGTTGCTCGAATGGCCATGATCGGCTAGGTTTTAAACGCCGGTTTGGGGTTCGCCGAATCAAGCGGCAGCCGGCGCACGGGTCTTCGTGAAGGGGAAACACGAGGAGATTCGATTGAAGAATGTTTCTTTTGCGTCACCAGTGGCGCAGGCGTTGTTTACTTCTATCTTCCTTGTTGCAACCGCGGGCCTGGCCCGCGGTCAGGTGACGAATCTCGAGAGTTTGGGGTCCACCGGCGTGCCCGGTAACGGCTGGTCGCAAGACGCCCGGCTCGCCGCTGGGGGTTCGATTGTGGTCTTCGCCAGCAGTGCCAACAACCTAGTGCCCGGGGACACCGGCGGCACGGACATCTTTCTGCGCGACCACAACACCGGCGGCTTGCAGCGGATCTCGGTTCGGGCCGATGGCGGGCAGTCGCTCGGGGCCCACTGGCACCCGGACGTCACGCCGAGCGGGCGATTCGTCGTGTGGAGCAGCGACGCGACCTCGCTTCTCGACTCGCCGACTTCCGGCCGACAGATCTTCCTCCGCGATCGCGATTCCGACGGGGACGGCGTGTTTGATCAACCCGGCGGAGTCCGCGTCGAGTTGATCAGCCGATCCACAGCCGGCACGCAGGCGAACGGCGCGTGCGGTATGCCCTCGATCTCCGCCGACGGACGCTACGTCGCGTTCCAGAGCGACGCGTCGAACCTTGTCCCGTCCGACGCCAACGCGAACACGGACGTCTTCCTCCGCGACCGCCTCACCGGAAGCACGCTCCGGATCAGCTCCACCAGCGGCGGCGCCAGCGGGCAGGGGCTGTCAAATGTCGCCGGCATCTCGAGGAACGGGACATTCGTAGTCTTCCAGAGCAACGCCCCCGACCTGATCTCGGGTGACACAAACGGGACCACCGACGTCTTCCGCTACTCCATTCTCGGGGGCATCATCGAGCGCGTGAGTGAATCGTCCGCGGGTCTTCAGTTGCCCGTGGGCAGCGTGCTTGGAAGCGAGGCGATCGTGGGGGCGTGCATCTCCGCCGACGGCAGGCACGTGGTCTTTCAGACGGGCTCACCCAATGCGGTTCCCGGCGACACGAACGACCAGATCGATGTGTTCGTTCGTGACATGATCTCCGGGGCAGTGACGCTCATTTCGAATCGCGGCGACGGGGACCAGACCCAGTA
Organism: Phycisphaerales bacterium; assembly: GCA_049317625.1. Lineage (GTDB taxonomy): Bacteria > Planctomycetota > Phycisphaerae > Phycisphaerales > UBA1924 > JBEIUO01. The sequence continues at coordinate 1,532 of JBMOHX010000135.1, read as the reverse complement.
CCCCTCGATCAGCCCAACCATCTCCGCCGACGGTCGCTTCGTGCTCTTTGCGACACAGGACCCACTGGTCGTGCCAGGCGACACCAATCGCCGACAGGATGTCTTCCGCCGGGACCGCGACCCGGACGGCAACGGCGTCTTCGATGAAGCCCAACCGACCGCGGTTCGGCGCGTGAGTGTGGGGTCTGGCGGACTCCAGTCCACCCTTTCCTGCTATGGGGGCAGGGTGAGCGACAATGGCCTCCAAGTCGTGTTCACGACGACGGCTGGCAACCTCGTGCCCGGCGACACCAACGGGTTCACCGATGTCTTCACCACCGTGCTCAGCTCAGCCTGCGCCGCGGACTGGGATCTCTCGGGAGCCGTTGATGGCGACGACCTCATCGCCTTCCTGGGCGACTGGGACGCGGGCAACGCCGACGCCGACAGCTCCGGGGTCACGGATGGCGACGACGTGATCGCGTTCTTCATCAGGTGGGACACGGGCTGCTGACCCAACCGCCTACTCAGATTCTCCCTCGGCCGGCGCAGGCGCCGGCTGAGGGCTTGGTTCGGCCGCCGGGTGTTCCACGAATCCGGCCTCGCGTGCCTCACGCCGGAGACGCATCTCATGGCGAAACTGATCCTCGCGATCGACCTCGGGCATGTAGTAGATCTCTGGGAGCTCGTGCGCGCCCGGTTCCCACGCGCGGCCGTGCACCACGCGCCACGGCTCGAACCCGCCCTTGAGGGTGACCGTGATCATCTGATAGACACGGCCGCCACCACCGGGAGATTCGTCGATCTCCGGCATCGGTCGGTACACGTCGACCTTGGCCTCGTGGGCCCGGACCCACACGCGACCGACGTGGTAAACCGGCGCTCCGTTGTTCTCGGTTTCTGTCGTCATGGGCCGAACTTCCGGCCCGCAGTTCCGCGCGATCCGCTCGTAGAACACCTTGCGCGTGCCCACCGGCAGGTTGAGCACCATGGGCCAGCGAACCGTGATATCGCCCGCTTCCTTGGGCGTTTGGGCCTCTCTCCGGTCGTTTCTGGGCGGGTAGCGATCCGCCACCCAACGCACAGCCAGAGTCATGCAGCTCTCGACGGCGGGGGTGTTCGGGCTATCCGTGGCGGCCGAGGCGCCGGCGATCGCCGGATAGTTGGAGTTCCCGAAACAGCCACCCAGAAGGGCGGAGATAGTGACCAGGCCGGTGAGGGCAAGAGCGGTGCGCATGGGGGTGAGTTTCCTTGGTTCGCGCTGAGCGCCGAACTGTATCGGCGTTCAGACGCGTCGTCGGCGATAGGGTGCGGGCCGAACCGCCGCATAGAGAAGTGTGAGCGGCGCGATCACTGGGCCGCGCCTGCGGGGAGTCGCGATGACCCCGCGGTCGCCGGGTCCGCGACCGACAAGGCCCGGGGCCTCGTCCAGTCGGCAGTACCACAAGCGGAGCCGCCGCAGGTTCTTGGGAAACTTGGACTTGAGACGTCTTTGTCGCACAGATCTGCTATCGTATGTCGTATAGGGAGCTGTCGCGACACGGGGTGCGACA
>JBMOHX010000134.1:0-9524 GCA_049317625.1 Phycisphaerales bacterium | reverse complement strand
TCCAGCGGCTCATCGAGGCGGACGCGACGCGCCCGGAGATCGGCGCGGCCGCGCGGGTCGACGGGCTCCGCTCGCTGTGGGAGCACGGCTTCCAGAAGGCTGCTGAGGGGTTGACCACGATCAACGAGCTCTCCAAGCTCCGCGCCATCACCGAGGAGACGGAGGCCGAGGCCGTCCGGTACGCCGCATGAGCATCAAGACCTTCCGCTACAAGGCCATCGACTCCGCGGGCAAGCCAGCCAAAGGAGTGGTGCGCGCCGCCGACGAACCCGAGGCGTACCGCAAGGTCTCGGCATCGGGGCTGACCCCCGTGTCGCTCAACCCCGCGGCGGATTCCGCGCTCTCCTTCTCGTTCCAGACCATCGGCGCCGGCGACATCGCCGATTTCACGCGTGAACTCTGCGTGCTCATCGAGGCGCGGATCCCGCTCGATCGCGGGCTCCTGTCCATCGCGGAACACGAGGGCAAACCCGCGCTCACCGAGATGGTCCGCGACATCGCCGCGAAGGTTCAGGCGGGTGCGCCGATGACGGTGGCGCTGCGTGACTACCGAGAGCATTTCGGCGACGTGTACATCGAGACCATGCGGGCCGCCGAGAAATCGGGCAACCTCTCCGCGGTGATGAACCACCTCGCAGAGATGCTGGAGAAGCAGATCGAGAGCAACCAAGCCCTGCGGCGAGCGATGACGTATCCCGTCATCCTGCTGGGGGTCGTCTCCGCCGCGCTCTCGGTGATCGTCGTGTTCGTCGTCCCCAAGTTCGCCGCGATCTTCAAGGATCAGGAGGTCGCCCTCCCGCTCAGCACCCGGGTGATCCAGGCGGTCGGGCATTCGGCCCACGAGTACTGGTGGGCGTACGTCGCGGGGATCGTCGCGGCCCTTTGCTCGCTGACGGCGGCGTGGAAGTCGCCGGAGGGACGCCGCACCCTCGAAGACCTCTTGCTGCGCGTGCCGTACGTCGGGAAGATCATCGTCTCCGTGACCGCCGCGCGGTTCGCGCGCGTGGTGGGCATCGGCCTCGCGTCCGGTCTCGATGTGATCGAGTCCATCGACATCGGGGGGCGGTCGACCGGCCGCCCCAACTTCGTCGCCGAGTGTTCATCGATGGCATCACGGCTCCGCGGCGGTCAGAGCCTGTCGGAGGTGATGGCCGACTCACGCTACGTCCCGCAGTTCGCGCGCCGGATGCTCGCCGCGGGCAAGGATGCGACCGAGCTCTCCAACGCCTGCGGGGTGGTGTCGCGGTACTACGACCGCGAGTCGAACCACCTGATGAAGAACATCAACACGGTGATCGAGCCGATGATGACCATCGCCATGGCGGTGATCGTGCTGATCGTCGCGCTCTCGGTCTTCCTCCCGATGTGGGAGATGGTGAAGCTCAACCACTGACCGCGCGACCGTCGCAGACGCGATAGACGGCCCGCCGGCGTGTTCATTCGAGGCGATCCCCGAACGGGGTGAGGCCTCTGGCCCTTGCGAGACGAAGTGAGCTTCGTATGCAGACACCAACCACAGCGCCGCTCCGCCACGCGTTCACGCTCGTCGAAGTCATGATCGTTGTCGTGATCATCGGCGTGCTCGCCGCGATCGTGGTGCCGCGGTTCGGCAGCGTCACATCCGACGCGAAGGACTCCGCGGGGCAGTCCGCGCTGGGCGGGGTTCGTGCAGGAATTGCGGGGTACCGCGCTCAGCAGATCCTCACGGGGGCCTCCCCCTACCCGACCGCCGCGCAGATCGAGACCGTCGGCACCGTTCTGCAGAACTCGGTACCCAGCAACCCGTGGAACGGCATCGCGTGTGTGCAGTCGGTCGGTTCGGCTCAGGCAGCGTCGCGCACCGTCTCCAACCCGCAGAGCTACGGCTGGAACTACTACGTGGACAACTCCGCCAAGCCGCCGGTGGCGGTTTTTTACGCCAACTCCACCAACGAGACCGGGGTCTCGGATGGGGCTGGCGGGTTCAAGACCGCGAACCAACTCTGACGATGCCCGCACCGAGGCGCCAACACCGTTCCGCCCGCGGCTTCTCGCTGATCGAAATCTCGATCGTGGTGATCATCATCGGCATCGTGGCCGTCTCCGCGATCCCCGCGTTCTCTCACCTCTCTGCGACACGGCGCGCGGCCGCGGGGGGCGAGATCGAACGCATGCTCTGCCACGCACGCGCCCGCGCGGTGGCCGAAGGTCGCCCTCACGCGATCCGGATCGAGGTGAGCTCCGGCCGCCTGACCCCGTACGAGATCAGCTCGCAGGGATCGGCTCCGACCGTGTCCCTGACATCGGACGGCCGCACCGACGAGGGGCTGCTGCTGCCGACGGCCTTCCCGGGCGTCAGCCTGTCGCAGTTCATCGGCGGCGACGGCGTCGCTTCGGCGTCGGGATGGATCTGGTTCGGAACCGACGGATCCCCCCAAACGCGCAACGCGTCGGGAGGGCTCGTCGCCGAATGCACGCAGGACGCCTCGCTCACCGTGAGCAACGGGGACACAATCGTCGTGACGCGGCGCACCGGAGCGATCTCGCGATGAAACTCCGCGGACGATCACGAACCCCCGCCCGCGCCGGATTCACGCTGCTCGAAGTCGTCGTGGTCGTGATTGTCCTCGCGCTCGCGGTGCCCCCGGCGCTGATGTTCGCCGACCAGTCTTCGGCCCGGCGTGCGGACGCCGTGAACGCGATGCGGGCGACCACGCTCGGGACGCTGGTGATGGAGAGCATCCTCGCGGACGTCGCGAGCACGCGGACCGGTCTGGGCTACGCCGCGCTCGCCGCCTCCGGCACGTACCTCGACACCCCCACCACCGGCCTCCGCGCACGGATCGCGTCGCTGCAAGCCCCGTATGCCGCGCTCGGGATGACCTACGCCGTGAGCATCGGCCCCGAGGTTGATTCAACCGGAACGGTGAGCGGGACGCCCGCGAACAACGTCTTCCGCAAGGTCACCGTCACCGTCAGCTACCCCGCGGCCACCCGCGCGAGCGCCGACATCACCCTCGCCGCGATGGTCTCCGAGCTGTGACAACAACCCTCCCATCCCGACGCGGTTTCAGTCTCGTGGAGGCGATGCTGAGCATCGTGATTCTCGGTATCATCGCGGCCTCGCTGGCGCCGACCATCACCGCCGCGGCGGACTCGTACGCTCAGGCCACCGCGGTGCGCACGCGCTCGGAGCGGGTCGGGTTCGCGATGGAACGCATCGTGCGGCTGGTGCGCGATGTCCCACTCGTGGAAAGCTCAACCTCTCTCGCGGCGTCGGGCACGGCGGACTCGCTCACGCTCTCGGACGGCCGCGGGGTGATGCTCACCGGATCGTCGCTCTTCATGCTCGACGCGGCCGGGCAGCCCGCTCTGCTCTGCGAGGGGATCGACTCGTTCAGCCTGACCTACATCGCCGACGACGGCGCCACCGCCACAACGGCGGCGCTGTGCCAGCGGGTGCACGTTTCGATCGCATCGGGCGGTCTCACGCTGAACTGCGCGGTGCTGCCGCGGGTGAGGATGACACCATGACGCGTTCCGGCGGGCGACGGGGGATGGGGATCGCCGCGGTGATCCTGCTGCTGGCGATGCTCAACATCGCTGTCATCGGGTCCGTCGCGTCGAGCGGGGATGAAACCCAGGTCGGGGCGATGCAGGTCAAGACCGCCCAGGCGTTCTACGCGGCGGAGTCGGGGCGGTCGTGATTCTCAAGTGCACGAACGCCGGCCTGTCCATGCCCACGGCGGGCACCTCGGTGGGCCTCGAAAGTTCCACGATCGTCTACGTCACGGTGCCGGGGGCCGGGACCGCGGGCGACGCGGTGATCGAGGGCGTCGCGGGCCCGAGCACGCGCCGCGTGCGCGTCACGCTCGAGGGCAGATGACTCACGCATTTTGGCCGTTCCCCTGAACCCGGGTTGGGTGCTGGCCGATGTACCGATGCGGCGAGCGCCGCTTGAGGTTCACCCGTGCTCAGGACAGACCAGGTCGTCGTCAGTCTCTCGCCCTCGTGCATCCGCATGGCCACCATGCGGGGCAAGGTGGTCGATCAGTTCGAGCGCGTGGTGATCGATCCGAGCGAATGGGAAGAGAACTGGTCGGGTGCTCTCCGCCAGTGCGACGAACACCTGATCGCGATGATGCGAGCCCTCAAGGTCGCTCCCGGGTGCCCCACCACAGTCGTGTACCACTCCCCGACCGTCGTCGCCGACGTCTTCGGGGTGCAGGCGGCCGCCGGGAGCGCGAAGCAGGCCGCGCTGCTGGCCACCCGCGAGTCGCTGCTCGGCGACCCGACCTCGTGGCGCACCGCTCAAGAACTGCTCAGCCAGAACGCGACGCCGATGGGGGCGGGCCCTTCTCAGGCTCAGGTGCTCACGGTGGCAGAACAGACAACGTCGCTCGAGAAGCTCGCGGCCCTCGTCACGCGGTGCGGGCTGCGTTTCCGCAAGGCCGTGCCGGCAAAGAGCAGCCTCCTGGTCGACACCTCGGCGCTGGCACGCACGCTGCCCGCGGAGCCGCGCAGCGCGTTGGTCTATCTCGGCGACTACTGCACCGCGCTCGCTTCAGGTGACAACAAGCGACTCTCGTTCGCGCGAGCTGTCGACTTCGGCTACGGCCAGCTCGCCGAAGGCATGATGCGAGCGCTGCGCAAAGATGCTGGAGCAACGGACCGCGCCTCCGCCTACGCCGCGCTGTTCCGCTTCGGTATCCCGCAGCGGACCGGCCATAACGATGCGGCCGGCGGGATCGCCAGCGCCATCGTGCTCCCGTCGCTCCAATCCGTGCTCCAGAAGTACGTGGTCGAGATCCGCCAGTCGCTTCGGTTTGCCTTTAAGGAGTCCGAACTCGCCCGCGCCAACATCCTGCTGACAGGCCCCGGGGCGTCCATCCCCGGCCTCGCGGCTTCTCTTTCGGCCCAGCTTGATCTCGCGGTCGAACGCATCGAGAGCACCAAGCCCGACAGCCGCGCGATCGGAGCCGAAGAGAGCCTCGGCGACCTCCCCGCATGCCTCCACGCCATGGCCGCCTCGCCGTGGATGCGGCCCCCGAGCCTGGAAACCGACCGACGGCATACGGTCGTGATGGGCTGCCTGCGCGCCGGCGTGGCCGCCGCGGTAGCGCTGCTCGCGGCGGAGACGTTCAAGCTCCAGAACGAGCACTTCGGCATCCAAAAAGGCCTGGACGAGCTCCGGCCTCGAGTGGACGAGGCCCTCCAGCGCCAGGCCAAGACGAAGAACGCGACCCTCGCCGCGTACACCGTCAACGCCGCGGCGACCATGATCGCGGCGCACATCGGCGAGCACCCGGACTGGTCGGCACTCCTGGGCGAGCTCTCCCGCATCACCGGCTCCGACATCGAGCTCACAGAAATCCAGGCCGCGTACCCCGTCGAGTCCAAACGGATCGCGGTCGTCAACCTCCGCGGCTCGGCCAGGCAAGACGAGCAGAACGACCACCTGGCCAAGTTCATCGAGGCGCTCGCCGCGAGCCCGCTGGTCGCTTCCGCAAAGCTCGTCTCGACTCGTACCGACGAACGCGACGCCAAGCTCTTCCAGATCGCCATCTCGCCCCGCACGCTTCCGATCCTTCTGCCCTGGGAGTCCGCCGCGGCCCAAGGAGACACGCCATGACCCCCGCGGCCGAAACACCGGGCGGCCGGCCATGGACCGTGCAGCCTCGCTCGTTCGCGGTGCGTTTGCTGCTGCTTTCTGGGCTCATGGCGGGTTGCTGGTACTTCCTTGTGCGCCCCTGGTCCGAGTCCATCCAGCGCGACCGCGAGGAACTCGAATCGATGCGTGCCGCGCTCGAGGCCGAAACGGTCACCACCCTCAGCCCCGAGCAGGTCGCGGAACTCAACTCGAAAGTCCTGACCGCGGCCCGACAGCTCACGGCCTGGACCCACAAGGCCTCCGAATCGTCCGGGCTTTACGATCGCATCCGGCGCCTCGCGGAGGCACAGAAGGTCAAGATCGGCCGCATCGAGCCCAAGAGCGGCGGCATCGTGCCGCCCACCCCCGGCGGGAAAGCGCCCGAAAGAGCTGTGGTTCCAGACATCCAGACGATCTCCTACTCGGTGCAGGTGACCGGCGAGTACCAGCAGATCGCCAAGTTCGTCGACGCGCTCGAAGCCGGCCTGGGGTCGAGCAAGGTGGTTTCCCTTCGCATCGTCCCGCTCCAATCCGGGAGCCGCCAGCTCGTGGAAGCGACCATCGAGACGCTCCACTACCGCATCGCCTCCAGGCTCGACGAACGCATGACCTCGGCCTCTAGCGACCGGTGATTGGGAGTCCAGAATGAATCTCGACCTCGATGAACGCAAGTACTGGAACGCAGCGGCGGTCGCCGCGCTGATCGTCCCCGCGCTCGCGGTGCTCGCTGTGAGGACTCTCTCGCCCGCCCTGGGTCCGGCGATGGCCCGCGCCCGCGAGAGCGAGCCCGAGGAGGCCACCCAGAGCATCCTGAGCCGTCCAACGACAGACGATCAGCGCAGGCTGCTCGCGACCTTTCAGGGGATCGATTCTCAGGAGTTCGGCGCCACTCCGCTCCGCGCGGCGGCGCTGCCCATCGACCCAATCTCGCACCTGCCCGCCCATCCCACCGACGCAGCTCCCAAGCTGGCCGATCCTGCGACGCTCTTCGAACTGACGTCCATCGCCGGGAGCGCCGATCAGCCGCTGGCGGTGATCAACAGCAAAGTGCGCTCGGTCGGATCGCCGCTGGGCGAGGGATGGACGCTGGTCCAGGTCCACTTCGCGGAGGGCGCGGTCGAGCTCGAGCACCAGACAGGGGCCAGGGCTTGGATCTACATCCCGCGCCTCGAAGGGCTCCAGGAATCCCCGACGCAGCCCCCCTCCGTCCGTGAACAACCCCGGTAGCGGTTGCGTTTGGTGGCAAAACCCGGTACAAGATGCCGAGCGGGCCCGCGTGAATCGGGCCTTCCCAGCACCACCTACCGGAGCGCCCCATGCCGTCAGACTCACTCTCCCGCCGCGATGTGCTCAAGGCCTCCGCCGGGCTCGCCGCCGGATCGCTGTTCGCCCCGATCGCCCTCGGTCGCTCCGCGCACGTCGGCGGTCAGGACGTGATCCGGGTGGGCGTGATCGGCTGCGGCGGGCGCGGTGAACACCCTCGAAGCCCACCCGTCAACGCGCATCGTTGCGTTGGCCGACCTCATGCCCGACCGGATCGAGAGCTGCCTCGCCCAGCTCGGCTCAGACGAGGTCACCAGCCAGTTCGGCGACCGCACGAAGGTCGCACGCGACCACTGCTTCACCGGATTTGACGCCTACCAGAAGTTGCTCGCGCTGAAGGACATCGACATGGTGATCCTCGCGACCAGCCCCGGCTTCCGTCCGACGCATTTCGAGGCCGCCGTCGCCGCGGGCAAGCACGTGTTCCTCGAGAAGCCCGTTGCCGTGGACCCTGTTGGCGTGCGGCGCGTCATCGCCGCGGGCGAGGCCGCGACGAAGAAGGGGCTCTCGGTCGTCACCGGCACCCAGCGCCGCCACGAGGACAACTACCTCGCCGCGATGGAGCAGCTCGGCAAGGGTGCCATCGGAGAGATCATGGCGGCGCGGTGCTACTGGAATCAGGGCGGGCTCTGGGTGCACAACCGCAAGCCGGAGTACACCGACATGGAGTGGCAGTGCCGCAACTGGCTGTACTTCACCTGGCTCAGCGGCGACCACATCGTCGAGCAGCACGTGCACAACCTCGACGTGATCAACTGGGTCATGGGCGGCCCCCCGGTCCGCTGCGTCGGGCTCGGCGGCCGTCAGTCCCGCACCGGCGAGGAGTACGGCCACATCTTCGATCACTTCTGCATCGAGTACGAGTACGCGAACGGTGCCTGCCTCACCAGCATGTGCCGCCAGATCGAAGGAACTCCAGGCCGCGTAGAGGAAATCGTCGTGGGCTCGAAGGGCACACTGAAGACCACCGCGGGCCGGTCGGAGATCACCGGAGCCAACGCGTGGAAATCCCCCGAGGAGAAGACCAACCCGTACGTCCAGGAGCACGTCCACCTGCTCCAGTCCATCCGCGGCGAGGGCGCGAAGCTCAACGAGGCCCGGCGCATCGCCGAGTCAACGCTCACCGCGATCATGGGCCGCATGTCCTGCTACACCGGCCAGCCCGTGTCGTGGGACTTTGCGATGAAAGAGAGCAAGCTCGACCTCACGCCCCCGAGCGTGGCGTTCGGTCCGCTCCCGCCCACCTCGGTGGCGATGCCCGGCAAGACCAAGCTCGTGTAAGCGCAAGCCAGCGCCCACAACACCGGGCGAGGTAGCGCTCCGCGATTACTTCGCCGCGGCGCGCTTTCCTTCCCACTTGCCCATCCGCGCCCACGTGTTGGGGGCCATCTCGAACTCGAGTTCGGTCGTGTATCCGGTGTCGGAAAAGAGGTATGTGAACCGGAAGTTCAGCGTGCGGCCGCCTTCTTTCTCGGTGCCCATCAGCACGAGCTTCTTGGCGGCCTCGTCGTACGTGCCGCTCCCGGAGACGCTGTACGTCCCCATGGTGTCGATGCCCCAGATCGTGAAGGCGTCGCGACGCGTGTCGTAGCCGAAGATCGTCTTGCTGCCAATCTGGACCTTCGCGCCGGGCTTCGACTTGATGTTGAGCTCCATGAAACGCCCGCCCAGGATCATCTCGCCGCGCCCTTCGCTCTCCCAGTCGACATCCACTCCCGGCATCAGCGTGAGCGTGCCTTTCACTTCAAAGTCGCCCGCGAGCAGCTCGAGTACCTTGTGCGCTTCGACGGGTTTGCCAGCCTCCGAGATCAGCGAAACCAGTTGGTCCCGCATCGCTGCGGACTGCTCCGGCGTCTGCGCGGACGCGGGCGAAGTTGGTTGCACAACCTCGGGGGCCTTCGGGGCATCCTGCGCAACCGCCGCGCCGCAGGCCGCGATCATCGCCAACGTACCGGTCCACATCGCTCGCTTCATGACATTCTCCCGTTTCGTGTTCTCAGCATGTGCACCAGCACGGGGCCCCCGATGATGGCCGTAATGACGCTCAGGGGCAGTCTTCCCGTCTGCAACGGCAACACGCGTACAAAGGTATCCGCCCCGACCACCAACGCCGCGCCCGCCAGCGCCGCCCCCACCACCAGCCCGCGGTGCCTCGGGCCGGACGCCAATCGCACAAAGTGGGGGCAAATCAGCCCGACGAACCCGATGGGGCCCGCGAGCACAACAGCCCCCGCGCTCAGCACGCCGGCGATCACGAACAGCATCGCGCGGAGCTTCGAGAGCCCGACGCCAACGCTCATCGCTTCATCGTCTCCCAGCGAGGAGGCGTCCATCGCGGGCCCCAGCACGGCTGCCCACGCCAGGCACCCGACCGTGAGCACCCCGGTGAGCAGTAGCTCCCCCCAACCGAGCTCGTTCTCCCGAATCCCCCCGAGGAACGCGCTCGCCGCGCTGCGACCCTGCTCCGGGGGCATCATCTGCTGGAGCAACTGCGTCATCGACGCGGCGAGGATCCCCACCACCACGCCCACGAGGATCACCGTTGCGGGGTCCAACCCGCGCCTTCCGCGCC
>JBMOHX010000133.1:0-9562 GCA_049317625.1 Phycisphaerales bacterium | reverse complement strand
TGTGCACCCGCTGCGTGCGCTTCACCCGCGAGGTCTCCGGCACCTCCGAGCTGCTGGTGCAGGGCCGCGGCAACAAGGAAGAGATCGACGTTTTCCCCGGTGTTGCCCTCGACAACGAACTCGCCAGCAACGTCATCGACCTCTGCCCCGTGGGCGCCCTGCTCGACAAGGACTTCCTCTTCGCCCAGCGCGTCTGGTTCTTGAAGGAAACCCCTTCGATTGACGGTCTCACCGCGAGCGGCGACAACATCCGGATCGACCACAACGAGGGCAAGGTCTATCGCGTGAAGCCGCGGACCAACCCGAAGGTCAACAAGTGGTGGATCACCGACGAGGTGCGCTACGGCTGGAAGTTCGTGCACAGCGACAAGCGCCTTCACTCCCCCACCCGCAAGCAGTTCGGCGCGACCGTCGAGTGCGACCACGCCCGCGCGTACGACGAGGTGATCAACGGCGTCCGCTCGGCCAAGGGCCGCCTCGCCGTCGTCGTCAGCCCGATGCTCTCCTGCGAAGACGCCTTCCTTCTCGCCAAAGCCGCGCGGATGCTCGACCCCCAGGCGGTCCTGGCTGTCGGCCCCGTCCCCGTGCACGGCGCGGACAAGGTCTACCCCATCGGCGCCAAAGAAGAAGACCCCAAGGCCTTCAAGGTCTACGCCGAGAAGGCCCCCAACGCCCGCGGCGTTCGACGCGTGCTCGCCGCGTTCGGCGGCGACGTCCTCGAGTTCGACGCCCTGCTCACCCGTCTGGGTCGCGGCAGCGGAAGGTCTGATGTCGCGAGCGTGATCCTGACCGGCAACTACCCCACGGACTGGGCGACCAGCGAGCTCACGCAGGTCCTGGCCTCGAAGTTCGTGGTGCTCTTCGACACCCTCGCCTCCTCCCTCTCGGAGCGTGCGGACATCGTCGTGCCCGCGAGCACGTGGGTCGAGAAGTCTGGCACCTTCGAGAACGCCAAGGGCCTGCTGCAGGCCTTCGAGCAGGCGATCCCCGCGGTCGAGCTCTCCAAGAGCGAGGGGCAGATCGCCCTGGACCTGATGGCCGCGATGGCCGGCGAGCCCGTGGTCGTCGACGCGGCCCGATCCATGGTGGTGATCTCGACCTCGGGCCAGGTCGCTTCAGGCACGGAAGTCATGATGCCCCGCGGCAAGCTCTTCAACGCCGCGAACTGCCGGGCGGACATGGCCGCGTTCAGCCCGCAGTTGCACGTCTTCGCGACCGGGGTCTCCCTCCCCGCGGCAACGCTCCCCACGGTGAGCGCGATGCAGGTGGTCGAGTTGTGAACATCGACAGCCTCTTGATGTGGATCATCATCGGGCTGGTGGTGGTGATCGGCATCCCGTTCACGCTGTGGTGGTGGAAGGTCGCGGACAAATGGGCGGACGCGGAGCACCGGCGGTTTAAGCAGAAGACTGACGGCCGCGAGCGGGTGGTGGTCAAACAGGGCACCGAGCCCGGCCCATCGCACGATCAATCCCGCTGAATGAGCGAGGGCCCTCACTTCCCGTGCACGGCCTCCTCGGCACACCTTCACACCAGCCCGACACGATTGACGCCGCCACCTCGCCAACGCAAAGCGACCCCGCCATCGGTGCCGGAGTCGCGGGGGATGCTCACATGATGGAGCCGAACCGAGGCCCACCCGGCATGTTTCAACGTCGGCGACGAGCCGCAAGCAGCCCGCCCAGGCCCAGCAGCACCGCGGCACCGGGGGCGGGGACCGGCTGCGTCCAGAGCAGGGCTTCGGTTCGGCTGGTCAGAGAGTTGAAACCCACCCCAGCGATGTACGTGTTCACGCCGTCGGTCGAGATGCCCTTCGCGCTGCTGCTCGTGAATCCGGCCGGCAGGAAGGCGGAGAGATCAACCCACGAAGCGGCGGTGCCGCTCCACAGGCTCGCGCGTGTCACCCCGTCCACTCGCGCGTTCCCCACCTGTTGCCCGCCGCTGATGGCGTACACAACGGACTGCGTCGCGCCCAGCGGGTTGAGTTCGACCCACGAGGCCGCCGTTCCGCTCCACAGGCTCGCGCGGCTCACCGCGCCCAAACGGGCATAGCCCGCCTGCTGCCCTCCTTCGATGGCGTAGGCAACGGACTGCGTCGAGCCCGCCGGGTTCAGGTCGATCCACGAGGCGAAGGTGCCGCTCCACAGACTCGCGCGTTCCAACCCGCCCGCCGCGCCCACTCGGGCATACCCCGCCTGCTGGCCGCCGCTGATGGCAAGGGCTTCGGACTGACTTGCGCCCACCGGGTGGAGATCGACCCAAGAAGCGGCCGACCCGCTCCACAGGCTCGCGTGATTCAGACCGGTGACGTTGGCGCTCCCCGCCTGCTGCCCGCCGCTGGTGGCAAAGGCTTGGGAGCCCGTCGAACCCGCCGGGTTGAGATCGACCCACGAGGCGGCCGTGCCGCTCCACAGGCTCGCGCGCGTCACCCCTCCCACTCGGGCATAACCCGCCTGCTGCCCGCCGCTGGCGGAGAGGGCATAAGACAGCGCCGAGCCGATCGGGTTCAGGTCAACCCGCGAGGCGGCAGTCCCGCTCCACACACTCGCGCGGGACGCCCCGCCAACAAGGGCGTTCCCCACCTGCTGCCCGCCGCTGGCGGCCTGGGCGCCGGACCCATTCGTTCCCACCGGGTGGTGGAGGTTGGTGACGGTCCACTGCGCGTGCGCTGTGGTGGCGATGTGGGTCGGAACGAGCGCCACCGCGGCCACGAGGGCCGACTGCTTGACAGACATGTCTCTCTCCAGGGGCCTGCGCCCTCGTACTCACCGTCAAGGCCAAAGGGCCGCTTCACAACTGCAAACTTAAACTAGCCTCGCCCCCCACGATCTGTCAACGAGAACCCTGAACAGGCACCCGCTTCGATTCAGATCCAAGAGCCGCTTTCGCTGTCGTCGCGCTCGGAAAGTTCGGCTGGCCATGATGCACGGCGCGCGGTGAACTATGGCCGTGGCGAGTCGCGGTGGGCACCGCGCATCTGCTCATCGGTGCTGCGACGGAACCCTCCCCCGCCTCACCCGCACAAACTCCTCAGCACATCTTCAAACCGGCCCGACACGAGCGCCGGCATCGACTCGCGGTGCGGCACACCGGGTCGCGTGTTCGCGGCGCACACCAAGAGGTCGCTGATCAACTGCCGGTCCTCCGGCTTCAATCGCCCCTCGGGGGCCTCCGCCGCCATCGCCTCGAGCACGCGCAGCCCGTCGCACAGCCGGTAGATGTGGAACATCGCGACCGTCCGCGGCCCCAGCACGATGCGAACGACTTCGTTCCTCTCGGCGCAGCGCGGGAGCGCCTTCAGCAGGACCTCGGCGAGCGCGTCGCGGAGATCCTCGTCCTGCGTCCTGGTGAGCAGCGACCGGAGCGGGGCGAGTTCCACGGCCATCACCCGCTTGGACGTGACCGATTCGTGCTGCCCAAACTGCAGCAGCGTGAGCTTCGCCTCGCAACGGCGGTCGGGCCCCGCGCGCCGGAGCGACTCCACCAACACCGGGAGTGCAGAGGGTGCCGACTCGGCCGTGCCGATCCGCCGAAGCACCCAGTTCGCGCCCTCGAAAACCGACAACCGGGGATCGGCGAGCAACGCGATCACGTGCGGCAGGGCCTCCTCGCCGCGGCGGCAGAGCGCATCGCGCATCTGGCACACCTTGGCGAAATCGGAACTATCAAGCCACGTCGCGATCCGCTCGAGCTGGGTGGAGTTCGAAGACGCCGGTGCCGCGCGGGTCTCCGACGGCCGCGTGTCCACCTTCGCCGGTTGCGGACCTGGCGCGGCAGCCGTCGCGGTCATCGCCCGCGACGCCGACCTGGAGGACCGCTTCTGCGGGGTCCGCTCCGGGGCCGGGTCGCTCGCCGCGATCTCCCGCTGCGCTCTCTCTTCGCACGCCCGAAGGTCGTCCTGGCTCGCCCCCAGCCCGCGCCCCACCCGCTCGATGAGCTTCCGCTCCGCCGCGACGATCGCGCCGTCCGCGAGCGCGACCACGATCACGTCCGTGAGCAGCGCGAGCCGACCGTCACGATCCGAGGGGAGCGCCGAGATCGAGACCTGTGACTTCTGCTTCCACATCGCCTTCACCTCGTCGGGCGTCAGCCCCAGGAGGTTCATGAACGAGCGGATGTACACCTCTTCGCGGGCGTCCACAGCGCCGTCGGCGAGGGCCGTGGCGATCAGAAGCTGCATGACCGCAGCGGCCCGGACTCGGCCTGGATTGGGTTCCGTCTTGGACCGCACAGTCGCACTTCCCCAACCGGCCGCGTGTCGCTCCGGGCAAGGGCGGATTCTACCCCGTGCCGCCCACCAACCCCGGGCCGAAGACTCGGCTCGTTTCATAGAAAAACCGCCGCGAGGTTGCCCTCGCGGCGGTCGAGACAGACATGGAAACAAGACGCGATCAGCGGCGGCGACGGGTCGCGGCCAGGCCGGCGAGGCCGAGCGCGGCGAGGGCGCTGGGAGCCGGAACGATGGTGATGTCGTTGATGTAGGTGTCGGTGACGGTGTCGATCAGCGGGAAGCGGGAGTTCTGGTAGCGGAAGCCGAAGACGGTGCCGGGGTTGAAGCCGCCGCCGACGGGCTCGGTCGCCGCGATGTAGCCGAAGCGCTTCAGACCGGAGGAGCGGGTGAGGCCGCTGACCTCGTCGTGGATCGACGCGATGTAGCCCGCGCCTTGGCCCGGGCCGAGAGCGCCGGGGGCGTAGTAGGTGAACGAGATCGCAGCCCAGCCACCCTCGGTGTAGATCGGGCCGAGCGGATCAGACGGGGGACGGCTGCCGTTGCCCTCGCCCAGGAGGGCGAAGTCCATGGCGGCGCCGCCGGTGAACGAGGTGCCGTTGGAGATGACCCACAGGCCACCCTCGTCAACGAAGGAGTTGCCCTGCTCGTTCACGCGGGGGTTGTGGAACCAGAAGCCGGTCTCGGAGACGGTCGGGGCACCCGGGCCGGAGGGCATGTTCGTGTCGATCTTGACGCGAGCGGTGATCTGGAAGGACTCGTTGGCCTGGAGCTGGTAAGCGGTGTTGCCGCCGTCGTTGGAGAAGAACTGCAGGTGGCGGTTGGCAAAGTTGCCCTGGGCGACGGAGGGAATCTCCTCGTGCAGGTTGTAGGTGCTGCTGATGCCGGGCATCGCGAGGTTGCCGCGCGGGCTGGGCAGGTTGGTCGGGGCGTTGCCAAGCGGGCCGTCCTGATCAATGCTCGTCGAGCTGGTCGCGAAGTCGTTGAAGTTGCGGTAATCCAGGTTGAAGCCGTTGAGGCTCGAGATCTGGGCGGACGCAACGCCGGCAATGCCAGCAACCAAAACCATCGCCAAAGTCTTGCTCATATCTACTCTCCCTAGGGGGGTGAACGAACTTCCCGTGCCGTCCGGGTGCAGACACACCCGCACACTCTTGGAAACGCTTTCATTCTCTCAAATCACAGGCCGCTGTCAACACTTTCTGCACAATTCTCGCCCCCCAAACCGGGCAAATCTTGTCCGATAATCACCGCGGATCCGCCTCCAGCCCCAGCCGCGCCATCCCCGCCTTCACCGCCGGGTGCCCGTGAAACACCCGCCAAATCAGCCCCGTTCTGGCGTTCTCGATCGCCAGCATCATCGGGCCGTGGTCGATCGGCAGGTGGTCCGGCCCCACCCACACCGTGCCATCCTCGTTCACCCGGAACGAATCCGCAAAGCCCCACCCGCCCTTGCTGGGATCCGTCCACAACGCCGGCGCCTTCGCGGCGAGCTCGCGGTAGTACTTCAGCGCATCAATCGCGCCCGCGGGATCGAACAGAACACTCGTGCCCGCCGCGTACGGGGCGATCGTCCCGTCGCCGTAGTTGTCCGTCGCTTTGAACGTGGGGTAGTCCCACTCGGGTCGCAGCCAGCTCGGCGCGAGCGGCTCGGGGAAGACGCCGTACACGCCGTATCCACCCGGAACGTCGCTCGCCGAGAGCCCCCAGGCGCGCCCCCCGAGGTTCGAGAGCTTCTTGGGGTTCTCCGCGCACTTGAGTTTGTGCAGCAGGGAGTGACGGCGGCTGTTCTCCCACCAGTCGACACGGATCCGGTTCGCGACTCCATGCGCAGCCGGGTCGTCGGCCCCCATCCCCGCGTAGTCGATGAAGCAGTGGCTGAACTGCGCGGTGAAGAGCGCGCCGCTGTACGGGAAGAAGACCATGTTCCCCACGCGCGGGTCCGCGCCGATGCCGCGCCGCAGCCCGTAGTACCCGCTCGTGGGCACGCGATGCGACTCGGTCGGCGCGCACGCCGCGAGGAACGCGACCAGCCGGTGCTCGCAGCCGTTGTCGACCCACCCGTACGGGAGGCGCTTGCCGGGCCCTGTGAAGTTCTTCGGGTCGGCGGGCTTCCAGCCCAGCGAGATGTACCCCTGCTCGTAGTCGTGCCGCGCTTCGGTTCCCACGACGTAACTCGCCCAGTCCGCCTCCGCGAAGAGCGCGTCCGCCTTGGCCCCCACCTCGCCGCCGAAGTAGCTGGAGGCCGTGAGCGCGCCCGCGAAGAACAACGCCGCGTCGATGGTGCTCGCGATCGTCTCCAGCTGATCGCTGTCGTGAGGACCGCCGGTCTGCGGATCGATGAAGTGCTGAAACACGCCCGCGTGCCTGATCCGCGCGTCGCGCGACATGAGATCGAGAATGGCCTTCGCCCGAGCCGCGGCATCCTCGCGCGATACCCACCCGCGTTCGACGCCGATCGGCAGGGCGGCAAGCTGGAACCCGATCCCCGCGACACTGACCCACTGGATGCTGGTGCGGTCCGGAACGAGCTTCGCGGGGCCGTTGCCCGCGTTCCAGAAGTAGTTGAAGCACCCGCGCTGGATCTCGTCGAGGAAGGCTTCGTCGCTGGGCTCGAAGCGATACGGCGGACGTGCGTGCCCGGTGTCCTCAATGGCCAGTGGAAGCCGCGTCACCGGCTCTGAGTCGACGTTCC
The DNA here is from genome assembly GCA_049317625.1 of Phycisphaerales bacterium. Classification (GTDB taxonomy): domain Bacteria; phylum Planctomycetota; class Phycisphaerae; order Phycisphaerales; family UBA1924; genus JBEIUO01. The sequence goes on along the minus strand of JBMOHX010000133.1, from coordinate 2,639 downwards.
GACCGGCGCACGCGGTGAGTGCAAGAGCGGCAAAGACGGGGACGGCTGCGAGCGGTTTCATGCGTCACTCCCTGTAAGCGTTTTCATCATACTCGCGACGCGGGTTCTCATCCGGAGCGGGCCCGGCTCGTTTAGTATGGTGCGTGGCGAAGAAGCTCCAACCAGCCTCCAGCGGCCGCGTGCCGTCCTCGATCCAGGACGTCGCGAGGGCGGCGAAGGTGTCGATCGCGACCGTCAGCCGCGTGATCAACAGCCCGAACCTCGTGTCGTCCGAGACCCGCGACCGGGTGAATACGGAGATCACGCGCCTGGGCTACTCGCCGAACCCCTTCGCCAAGGGGCTGATCACCAAGGCCTCGCGGGTTCTGGGTTTCGCGCTGCCCGACATCCACGGCGAGTTCTACTCCGGGTTGCTCCAAGGCGCGAACGCGCGGGCCAGGGAGCTGGGCTATCACCTGCTCGTGAGCGCGGAGTCGCGCGCCGATGCGCTGCGCGACGGGCAGAAGGCGCTGGGGTTTGGGATCATCGACGGGTTGGCCATCATGATCACCGAGCCGAGCACGGCGATCTGGCGCGAAGCCCGCGCAACGTGCCTGCCGATGGTGCTCATGGACACCGAGTCCGAAGAGGCGGACGTGGACTCGATCCTCGTCGACAACGCCGCGGGGACCCGCGAGGCGGTCCAGCACCTGCTGAGCGCGACACCGCCGGAGCGGCTGTTTTTCGTGGGCGGCCCGCAGGAGAACTTCGACACGCGCCGGCGCGCCGAGGCGTTCGTCGCCACACTGAAGGAAGCGGGCGCCAAGCCGCAGGCCCGCCACCTCTCCTTCGGCGCGTACTCCGTCGATTGGGGCCGACGCTGGGTGGAGGAACACTTCCACGAACTCAAGGGCAGCGCGGTGCTCGCGGGCAACGACGAGATCGCGCTGGGGATCCTCCAAGGCGCGCAGGAGCGCGGCCTGGTGCTGCCGCGAGACCTGCGGCTCGTCGGCTTCGACGATACCCGACTGGCGACGATCGTCCGGCCGGCGCTGTCGAGCGTGCACGTACCGATGGCCGCGGTGGGCGCGGCATCGATCGAGGCCCTCGCGGCCCGCGTGGAAGACCCGACGATCGCGAAGCGTGTGGTGCGGCTGCCGACGACGCTGGTGGTGCGGGAGAGCAGCAGGGTTTGAGGGGGATTGACCGGGGCTTTCGGCATGCCCGCCGTAGATGCGCACGCGCGTCGGACAGACCGCGAGCGACTCCTTATTCCGAAGGCACGCGCAGTGCGCGAGCATCGCTTGCTGGAGGACTCCCGAGACGGCAAGGCGCAGTGTGAACGCGAGCGGTTCGGGGAGCGAGGGTGTCGGCTGCGAGCGGTGGAACGAATCGGGGAATCGCTACACTCGCGCGTCTCACTTCTAGGAACCCCTTCATGCCCGACGATGCTCCGAACGCTTCTTTCGGCCCCGAGCCCACGACCCAGCCCACCGTCGAGTTCGGCACGCATCCGGCACCGGCTGACACGCGCCACCCCGGTGACATGATCGGTCACTACAAGGTGCTCGAAATCCTGGGCGAGGGGGGCTTTGGCGTGGTCTACCTCGCCGAGCAGACCGAGCCGGTGCGGCGGCGGGTGGCCCTCAAGATCATCAAGCCGGGCATGGACTCCAAGGCCATCGTCGCCCGCTTCGAGGCCGAGCGCCAGGCGTTGGCAATGATGAGCCACCCCAACGTGGCCAAGGTGCTGGATGCGGGCACCACGCCGGGCGGACGGCCCTTCTTCGTGATGGAGCACGTCAAGGGCTCCCCAATCACCGACTACTGCGACCAGCACCGCCTGACGATCGAGCAGCGACTGAAGCTCTTCATGATCGTCTGCGAGGCGGTGCAACACGCGCACATGAAGGGGATCCTCCACCGCGACCTCAAGCCCAGCAACATCTTGGTCGCGGAAGGTGACCACGGCGAGGCTCGTCCGGTTGTGATCGACTTCGGTATCGCGAAGGCGCTGAACGAGCCGCTCACAGACCAAACGATCTTCACGGCCCGGGGCGTGCTCATCGGCACGCTGGAGTACATGAGCCCCGAGCAGGCCGACAACACGGAGCAGGACATCGACACGCGTTCGGATGTCTACGCACTTGGGGCGATCCTGTACCAGTTGTTGACTGGCGCGGTGCCGTTTGACCCGAAGGTTCTCAGGGCGGTGGGAGTCGCGGCGATCCAGAAGATGATCCGGGACACCGAGCCACCCCGCCCCAGCACGCGCCTCTCGACGATGGGCGAAGCGAGCACCGCAATTGCCACCGCGAGGCAGACGGCACTCACTGACTTGGCCTCGGCGCTGCGGCGGGAGCTGGAGTGGATCCCTCTCAAGGCTCTTCGCAAGGACCGCGCAGAGCGCTACCGCTCGGCGAGCGAACTTGCGGATGACGTGGCGAACTACCTGCACCATCGCCCGCTGATTGCCGGGCCGGAGAAGACCGGCTACAAGGTCCGCAAGTTCGTCCGGCGCAACAAGGGGACGGTGGCGGCAGCCGGAATGATCGCGGCTACGCTGGTCGCGGCCACGGGCGTCTCGGTGTGGTTCGGTGTAAACGAGGCCCGCCAGCGGGCCGAGGCCGAGGCCCAACGGGCCGAGGCGGTCAAGCAAA
>JBMOHX010000132.1:0-9570 GCA_049317625.1 Phycisphaerales bacterium | reverse complement strand
GGCATTCCGGACCGCCGTCTTTCGTCAGGCCGCCACCGAATTCGTCGCGGTGCCCGACCACCGCCTCTGTTCGCCGCGGGTATGGACACAGTGGGTCATGGCGACGGCGTCCTCACCCCGTTGCCGCCTTCGCCCGCTCGAACTGAGCCTCAGCAGGGCGACGCAAGCTCGGGCGGGTGAGGTTTCAGACCATCGAGAGTCTGGCGGGTCAGTCGTGCAAGTTGCATTTGGCCGCCTTCAGAGCGTTGGCCTTCGCCTCGCGCTTCAAGTACGCAGCAGCGGCTGCGGTTTGTAGTCCATCGGGAACGAGCGCATGGTGTCTGGCCAGCAGACTTCTTCAAGCACCGCGTCGCCGCGGCGGCGTGCGACCATGCGCGAGTAGCCGAACCATCTCCCGGCGTCGGCGCTGAGGGTCTCGATCTCCGCGGCGTTGTCCGGGTGAGCACCCGTGTGCCAATCGAGCCAGACTCGCCAACCCTCGGGCATCGAGTCCGCGAGTTCGATATCCACGATGCCGGTGCGACCCCAGTGATGACGCCACCACCCAATCGAGTGCAAGCACCAGCAGCCCTGCTCCCAGAAGCTCCGCAGATGCTCGGGAACGGGGGCCGTCATCTCCTGATTGATGGCAGCACCGGCAAACCCGATCTGCCCGCCCTTCCTCACGAAGTTCGCGAGATAGTTCAGGTAGAGGTCGTCTGTGCCGAAGTACATGAGCGCATCGACGCACACGATGGCGTCGAAGAACTCGCCCCCGAAGGGCAGGGCCCGTGCGTCGGCGTGGATCGGGAAGACGCTCTCGATGAGCCCGGCATCGCTGATGCGCTGCGTGTTCTCTGTCGCGCTGATCCACAGGTCCGTCGCCCAGACTTTGACGCCAAACTCTCGCGCCAGGAAGACCGACGAGCACGCCCGTCCGCAGCCCAGGTCGAGCACCCGCATGCCGGGCCGCAGGTCCATCGCGGATGCGAGCCACTCGGTCATCCAGAGAGGGTGCGAACCCATCCCGTTGGCGATGACCCAGTCCGGGCTGTACTTGGATGAGCGGGGGAAGCGGTCGGAGAGGAGTCGAAGATCGGTGGTCATTGCGGCGGCTCTGCTTTGTACTCCCGATGGCTCTGAGGCCATTGGGGTCGCGGGAGGTCTGTTTACTCGCCCGGTGGCCCGGGGGCCAGCCTTGCGGGTATGCCGGCGAGAAGAGTCGGCATCATACCGCCGGCACCGAACAGTACAGGGATGAGACGGACCTCCTTCGAAGTCGATCTGCAATACGCCGGCTGTTCGAGCGTTTGCCTGCCGTGCTTGAGTGCAGGCCTACTGGGAGGCAGTTCGCATGGTGAAGCGGTTCATTGCTGTGGTCGCGTGTTGGGCACTCTGCGCCCAAGCTGTGGCGCAACCCGGACGTTCGACCGGGGCTGAGGGACCCGCGTCGGAGTTCTCTCAGGTTCTCGGCCGCCCGTCCGACAACTCCGTCGCCATCAGTGTGCTGTCGGCGGTCGCCGTCGATGCGTTCGTCGAGTACGGCACCACTCCGGGGTCGTACGGCAAGCGGACGCCCGTTCGTGCGGTCACGGCGGGCGAACCAGCGGAGTTCGAACTCGCGGACCTTGTGCCCGGCACCGCGTACGTCTATCGGGTGCGCACGAAGGCGGCGGGGGAGGCCGAGTTCTCCAGCCGAGAAGCGGCCTCGTTCCGTACGCGGCGGAAAGCAGGCGAGACCTTCGTGTTCGGGGTGCAGGGTGACTCGCACCCTGAGAGGCCGGGCAAGATGTACGACCCGGACTTGTACGTGCAGGCGATGGGCAACGTCGCCAAGGACGCGCCGGACTTCTACTTTCTGATGGGCGACGACTTCAGCATCGAGCGGCTGATCGAACGCGGCAACAAGAGCCAAGACGCTGTGAACGCGATCTACGCCCACCAGCGAGGCTTTCTGGGGCTGGTCGGCAGGTCCACGCCGCTGATGCTCGTCAACGGCAATCACGAGCAAGCGGCGAAGTACCTCCTGGATGGAACCGCGAACAACTTCGCCGTTCTCGCGGGCAAGGCGCGGACGACGTTCTTCCCGCTTCCGGCGCCGGGCGGGATCTACACCGGCAACTCCACGCCTGTGGAGCATGTCGGGCTCCTTCGCGACTACTACGCCTGGGAATGGGGCGATGCGCTTTTCGTGGTGATCGATCCGTACTGGCACTCGGACGTTCCTGTTGACAACGAGGCGGGCAAGAGGGCACCAGAACGCGATGCTGGGCGCGAAGGTGGCGGCGGCCGCCGCGGCGGTGGGGAGAATCCCCCGGGCGGCGAACAGCCCGCGAACCGGGGCGGCAAGGGCAATCGCGATCTCTGGCAGATTACCCTCGGCGATGAGCAGTACCAGTGGTTGAGCAAGACCCTGCACGAGAGCAAGGCGAAGTTCAAGTTCGTGTTCAGCCATCATGTCTCGGGCACCGGGCGCGGCGGGGTCGAGGTCGCTGGCCTCTACGAATGGGGTGGCGAGGATCGGCGCGGCGTCGATCGCTTCTTCCAGATGCGGCCCAAGTGGGAGAAGCCGATCCACGATCTGATGCGTGACACGGGCGTCACTATCTTCTTTCAAGGGCACGACCATCTCTACGCACGTCAGGAACTCGACGGCGTGATCTATCAGAGCTGCCCGAACCCCGCCGATCCGACGTTCACGGCGTTCAATCGCCAGGCGTACCGCAGCGGCGACATCTTCCCGAACTCGGGTCACCTGCGGGTGACGGTGTCGACGGGCGAGGCCAAGGTGGAGTACGTTCGCTCGTTTCGTCCACAAGACGAGGGCGAGGGGAAGACCAACGGGATGATCGCGCATTCGTATGTGGTGAAGCCGCGGGAGGTGGCACCGCTCGAACGAACCAAGCCCTCGGAGCCGAACCGATGAGACACCACGACTTCTTGACGTCATTCGTGGCCATCTCCGCCTTGGCCTCCAACGCTCTGGCTCACCCGCCTGAACTCGACGGCCACCACGCCGATCCAGGACCGGTGCGTCTATGGACCAACGCCACGACGGGCGAGGTTGTCTGCGGGTCGTTTCTCGCCGCGGCGAGGGTTGACGGCGTTGTGAAGGTGAGCATCGCGCGCGAGAGCGGTGGGGTGGCGGCGATCCCCCTCGCTGGCTTGATTGACGCGGACCGCGCCGAGGCGCTGCGGCGGATCGACGAGATCAAGGCGATCAACGAGCGGCTCGCCGGAGCGGCCGGATCGGAACCAGTTGGAGCAGCGCGTGCGGGCGAAGACGAGAGACCTTCCCAGGCTGCGCCATTCGACATGTTCGCACCGTGGGTCAAGACGCGGTGGGACGACCGCTGGCTTTTCATCGAGAGCGATGGGCTACCGCACGCGCCCTCCGCGCCGGGGGCGAAGAGCGCGAGCGAGTACTCGCACCCGATGATGGTGGGGATCACCGCGTGGCAACAGCAGGTACCGCTGCCGCAGGCGTACACCGGCGAGAACGCGTGGCGGATCCCGTTGCAACCCGAGATCGCGGAGAAGCCTGTGTCCGCCAAGGAGGAGCTCTTCCGCGGGGCGATCGCGATCGCCGCCAACGGCGTGCCGATCTTCAATCCGATCAAGAACGACGGCAGAACCGACACGTTCCTCGCGGGTGAGCTCGACGAGTTCGGCGGTCACTGCGGGCGGGCCGACGACTACCACTACCACATCGCGCCGCTCACGCTGCAGAAGGTCCTCGGGAGGGACAAGCCCCTTGCCTACGCGCTCGATGGGTTCCCGATCTACGGGTACTTCGACCCCGCGGCGAAAGCGGGCGGGCCGAGCGATGAGAAGTGCTGTCCGCTTGGCGGTTCGGAGAAGTTGGACGAGTTGAACGGGCACTACGCGGCGCCATCGAAGGACGCTCCCGCGGGCACCAAGGGCCTGTACCACTACCACGCGAGCGCGGCGTATCCGTACATCAACGGCGGCCTGCGCGGCAAGGTGACGGTGAAGGACGATCAGATCGATCCGCAGCCGCGGGCCAGCCCGGTGCGGGAGGCAGGCAAGCCGCTGCGTGGGGCGAAGATCACTGGGTTCAAGGTTGTTGGCGAGAACTCGTGGTCGCTGGAGTACACGCTGGGCGGCAAGAAGCACGTGTGGAACTACCGCATCGAAGGTGAAGGAAGGGACGCGAAGTACATCTTCGAGTTTGTCGACCCCGACGGCACGAAGAAGACCGAGACGTTCGCCGCTGGTTCGCGGCGTGATCGACCGCCCGCGGGCGACAACCCGCCGGGCGACGGCCGGCGTCGGCGACGTGATGGCGAACGGGGCGAGCGCGGCCCTCGGCGCGGAGAGGCCAAGGACGAAAAGCCCGCGCCGGGCAAACCGCTGGCGACGGCTTCGGACTTCACGCTCACAAGTTCCGCCGTAGGTGCTGACGGCAAGCTGCCCGCCGAGTTCACCTGCGACGGGGCCAGCATCTCTCCGCCGCTGGCATGGGCCAAAGCACCGGAAGGGACGAAGAGTTTCGCGGTGACGATGCATCACATTCCTGGTCCGCCGCGGCCGGGTGACAAAGCTGGCGAGGACAAGCACGTGTACCTCGTGCTTTACAACATCCCCGCCGAGACGCTCTCGCTGGACAAGGGTGACGCCAAGGTCGGAATCCGCGGCATCAACACGGTGAACCGGCGCGCCGAGTACGCCCCGCCGTGCTCGAAAGGTCCTGGTGACAAGAAGTACACGCTGACGGTGTACGCGCTCTCGAAGGAGCCGACGATCACGCCCGCGGACAAGCGAGGAGCGACGATGGACGAGTTGCTCGCCGCGATCAAGGAGACGACGCTGGGCACGGCGACGTTGGATGTGACGTATGCGCGGGTGGAGAAGTAGGAGCGGGGGGGGCGCACGCGAGTCGATGCGGGCCGCGGATGCCGCGGATCGGACGGTTCTCTTGGCGACTTCTCCGGTGGAGGTGGTTCTCACTCACCGTGTTTCGGATGCCAATCGAACCCGCACGCAAAGCAACTCTGTGCCCTTGGTGTAAGGCAGAGCGCGCCGCACTTGGGGCACGTGTGAAGTATCCTCTCCCCTGGGTTGTCGCGGAGTACGCGATCGGCTGCGGATCGCATCACGCTCGCGAGGCCGTATTGGTCGATGGGTCGCATGAGGTCCGGGAACTTGGCCTGCACTTCATGAACTCGGAAGAACTCAAGCAAGCGGCTTCCAGTCGGCTCGGACGAAGCCAGTTGCTTGAAGCGTCCTGTCATAACACGGTGGGTCGCCGCCTCTTCTTCTGTGAGCAAGTGTGAGAAGTGGCGATAGATGTACGCCGTGAGGTCGTCCAGGACGAACTCTGATGGGAGCGCGACACGCCGCGGAGATGGAGGGTCTTCGCTCATTGGTCGTGAATGGTAGTGCGGTTGTGCGCTGCGACCGAGCCTTCCGGCCCTCATTGATCGCTGAGCCGGGGTTATGAACCAATCCCACCATTCTTCAGCCCGAAGGGCTGCGCCGCCAGTAGCCGCGGGTCAAGCGAGTCTTCGAGCGCGACCCCCGGAAGAACGATACCCGGGATCCTCTGGCCCCGAAGGGGTCAACGACAACGTCCCTTGCCGATCGCGAACGGGGTCGAGCGACGAGCAGCCATTCAAGCTCCGGAAGAAGGGGATGCAATATGGCCGATGGCACGCTTTCCGGGGATGTCGTCGCCAAACCTCCCCCACGCCCCGGCTACGGACGCATAGGCCTTCGGCCTGAACGGACACTCCACGCCCGCAATATCAACCGTTCCGCGTCGTTATCCTCGCACCCATGGAAGACCCAACAACCACCCGAAGCCACACCGCGCCATTGGAATGGCGAATGCCGAGAATGGCCGTGCTCATCTTGTGGGCTGCCCTGATCGGCATGTGGCTCTCGCCGTCCGTTCCCTGCGCGCTCGCCCAGCAACCCGCGGACGGCAACAAGCAGGACGGGCGCGGACGCCGCGGCCCCCTCGCCGAGATGACCGCCTTCAAGACCGATGTCCCCAGCGCGACGGAAGGTCATCCGTTCGACATCGTGCTCGTGCGGCCGACCCGCGACTCGATGACCGTAAGCGTCGTGTGCTACGAGAAGGACGCGATGGAGGGGTACGTCGAGTACCGGCGCGACGACAGCGCTCACCTGGACCGCTGCGCGACGCAGCCGCTGCCGGCGGGCGAGACGGTGCTGTTCACGCTGGAGCATCTGAGACCGGACACCGCGTACGTCTACCGCTTCAAGCATCGGCGGGTTCCCGGGAAGGGCACGCCGGAGCCCACTGCGACCGGGGCGTTCTCGTCGAGCGCGTACTACACGTTCCACACGCCTCGCGCCCTAAGCAGTGCGTTCACCTTCACGATCCAGGCCGACTCTCACCTCGACGCGAACGTGACGCCAGCGGTCTACCTGCAAACGCTCGCGAACGCGCTCGCCGACAAGCCCGACTTCCATCTCGACCTCGGCGACACGTTCATGACGGACAAACGCGGCAAGAACTTCAAGGACACACTGCCGCAGTACATCGCGCAGCGGTACTACTTCGGTCAACTCTGCCACTCCGCGCCGCTCTTCATGGTGCTCGGCAACCACGATGGCGAAGTTGGCTACGCGAACGCCGGGCCCGACAGCATGGCCGCGTGGTCCTTTGCACAGCGAAACAAGTGCTTTCCGGCGCCGGAGATCGAAGACATCGCCGACGGCAAGGCGATGTACTCAGGCCGTACGTCGTACGCGAAGGGGCAAGGAGCCAACTACTACGAGTTCACATGGGGCGATGCGCACTTCATCGTGCTCGACCCGTTCTGGTTCACGACGACGCGGCCGCGTGGGGGCGGTGGAGGCGGGCCCGGGCGCGACAAGAAAGAGGCCGACGTCGCCAACACAGACGAGAACTGGACCCGCACGCTCGGCAAGGATCAGTACGACTGGCTCACTCGCACGCTCGACACCTCCAAGTCGAAGTACACGTTCGTCTTCATCCACCACCTCGTCGGCGGGCTCGGCAAGGCCAACCGCGGCGGCGTGGAGGCGTCGGTGCTTTTCGAGTGGGGCGGGAAGAACGCGGACGGCTCCGACGGTTTCGCCGAGCACCGTCCGGGTTGGGCGATGCCGATCCACGACCTCCTCGTGAAGCACCACGTGTCGGCCGTCTTCCACGGGCACGACCATCTCTACGTCCGCGGCGAGCGGGATGGCTTGGTGTACCAGTGCGTACCGCAGCCGGGCAACGTCGCGGGAGGTACCCGCAGCGCGGCCGAGTACGGGTACATGTCCGGCACGATCTTGGGAAGCCCGGGGCACGTGCGCGTTCGCGTGGGGCTGGAGCAGGCGAGCGTGGAGTTCATTCGGTCGGCCGTTGTGAACGCGGACGAACCGGGCAACCGCCGCGGTGGTGCTCGCAATGCCGAGGTCAATGGAACGGTGTTGAATCCGTACAACATCGCGCCCGCGGAAGGCAAGTAGTCCGCCCACGGGTTTACGGGTGCCAGCGCTTGTTGATCAACGAGTGGGCGTTGCCCGGATCGCGGCCTCCAGCTTCGCGACGTCGATGTTCGTCATCGTCATCATGGCCTCGAACGCGCGCCTGGCGACCTCGCCGCGCTTGCCATCGGTTCTGTGAGGACCCTCGGGGTGAGCTGCCAGGAGAGGCACCATTTGTCCTTGCACCAACCGCACGCGCCCTCGATGCCGCCGTTGCCGACGATCGCGTTCCAGTATCGGTCGGTCTCGGCCTGGTCGTCGGAAGCGAACTGGAAGGAGAACGCTTCCGATTGCCTGAACGCATCGCCGCCGTTGAGGCTCAGGCACGGGACGCCGCAAACCGTGAAGTCGACCGTGAGCACATCGCCCTGCTCGCCGCCCGGGGAGTTGGACGGGGCGAGGTGGACCGCGTGAACGGTGGCTGCGGTTCGGCGGCTCAATGTGGTGGGGTGTGCGGTGTTCGCTGGAGAGGGTGGTGGGCGGCCTGAGGTTTCCGTATGCTGTCGCTTCACGGTCATCCATGCACGCGAAACGCCAAGAACTCAGCCGAAGGAGTCCACCATGAGCGCGGCAGGAGGAGCGGCGGCCGCGGCCGCCGCGGCGGCGCGGCGGAGGGCGGAACAGCAGGAGGAAGAGCAGATGACCGGGTACACGGCGAGTGATCTCGCGGAGGGGTGGGAGTTCAAGATCCTGAGGTCGGCGACGGGCGCATTCAAGAAGCCGGAGGTGCTGCGGGCCGTGTTGGAGGAGGAGGGGCGTGCGGGGTGGGTGATGGTGGAGAAGTTCGACTCGCACCGGGTGCGGCTGAAGCGTTCGAAGGCTGCGAAGGCGGGAGATGTCGGGGTTGGGTTTGATCCCTATCGCACGTCGGTGGGCATGAGCGAAAACAAGATGGCACTCATCATCATCGTGTGCGTCTTCACCGCCATTGCGATCATGATCGGGGTCATTGCGGTTCTGACTCGGAGGTGAGGGGGGAAGAAGTGGCAAAGTGGCAGAGTGAAGAGAAGCACGGGGCCATGTGGTCGCACTGCCGCGGCACCACCTCGCAGGAGGCTTCTCGCTTCGCTTGACCGAGCGACCCGCTCGTTCTCACTCCCGAGCATGCGTCGATGCCGTGCGGCTCAACCTGTTCGATCGCGGTCTGAACGTGGACCGTGTTCAGCCCGACCGCGAGGAAACAGGGGAGTGGGCTCGTTGTGCGAATCTCGCGGCTGAGTTCATCAGTCGTGTTTACGGATGTAGTCGATCATCCAACGGATGCCCTCGATCCGCTGGGGTGTCTGGCCCGGGTTGGCTGCAATCTTTTCGAAAGTCGGGATGGCGCGAAGGGCGCGCCGACCGCGCATGCGTACGGCCTCCATCATCGCGTCTTCCATGCCCGGATCATCATCGTCGCGTGGGTTCTCGAGCGCCGCGATGAGTTGGTCGGTCACCGAGTGCCCGCGGGCGAGCAACTCGCCTGAAGACAGCATGTGCGCACCGGTGAGGCGCAGTTGAGGGTCGCTGCTCTTGAGCCACGACGCGAAGACCGCGGCGTCATCCGCGAGTTCACCGCGCGCGCACGCGGCCGCGCCGGCGAAGTACCACCGACGGAGCGGGTCCGTGTTCGCGAGTTCATCGAGCGTCGGCGCGGCGTCGATCGCCAGCGGTCCCATGAGCATGATCTTCCACGCCGCCTCGGCGGGTGCGGCCTGAGTGCCCGTCCGCATGACCTCGATGAGAGCCGGCACAAAGGCCCGGGCCTCTTCACCCTTATCGGGAAGGCGTTTGATCAACCCCGCGATTGTGTCGTCCGGGTACTGAAGCATGCGAGCGATCAACAGCTCTCTCGCACGCGGGTTGTCGAAGGCGGCACCGCTGATCGCGTTCCAGGCGTGGCACTGGAGGTTCGGGTCGGGTTCCTGCTGTGCGATCTGGATGAGCTCGTCAATCTCGGCGATCGAGCGACATCCACCGAGCAGCATGTACGCATCGCGACGCCGCAGCTTGTCGGTCTGCGTGCGGAGTTCAGCCAGGCACTTCGAAGCGAGCAACGCACGGGGGCGGGGAACCCGGAGAGTGCGATCGCACAATGCAGAAAGCACGGGCCGGCGATCC
>JBMOHX010000131.1:0-9586 GCA_049317625.1 Phycisphaerales bacterium | reverse complement strand
TGTTTGTTCAGCAGCCGGATGTTCCGGGCGTAGATCACGATGCCGGACGACTGGCCGAGGACGCCAACCAGATCCATGCGCCAGATGAAGTACGCCGCCAGCAGCAGGCCCCCCCCAAGACTCAGGTACCAGAACGCGGGTGGAACGACGGATGAGGACTTCTTCTCCGAAGCGACCCACTGCAGCACCATCCGCCCGCTGAAGAGCAGTTGGCCCAACAGCCCCACTCCCACCCACGCGAGCTGCGCGTACCCGGAGACATTCAGCGCGCGGAGAACGGGTCCGCGGTCGCGAGCGGTCGAGCGGTCGGCAAGCGCTTGCTGAAACTCCGTCGCGCTGAGCCGCTTGTCTCCCACGGCGGGGAGATTCAGAAAGCGGTACTCGAAGCCGCCGTTCTCCGCGAGCGGGATCTGCTCGCACTGGATCTTGCGGCGGTCCATGATCATCTCAAACCGGGTCGCGCCGTCTGTGGCCGGCGCGGTGGGTGACTGCATGCCCAGCACGATCCAGACGGAGAGCCCCAGGACCGCGGCCATCGCAAGCGGAGGTCCGACCTTCATCGTGAAGCCCCCGCGCGGGTTTCCGCTGAGCCCGCGGGAGTCGGCTCGCCATGGACTTCCTGGCTCGTGACGGGCCGCCTGCGGTTTCGCATGTATCGCACGGCGAAGAGATCGATCAGCCCGGGGATCGCACGCTGCAACACTCCCATGCCGTACTTGGTCTCGCCAGCGACGCGCGGACGGTGCTTGACCGGAGTTTCGACGACGGTGTACCCCAGGTGGCGCGCCGTGACGGGGATGAACCTGTGCATGCCGCGGAACTCGAGCGGGAGCCTGAGCCCGATCTCCCGCCGCATCACCCGCAGCGAGCAGCCCGTGTCGCGGATGGTGTCCCCGAGAAGCCAAAGCCGGAACTTGCGGCCCACGATCGAACCCACCTTTCGCACGACGTTGTCCTGACGCGCGTGCGATCGGTCGCCCTGCACAAGACCCGCGCCGGTCTGCCTCGCGATCCGCAGCATTTCAGGGATCTCGGCGGGGTCGTTCTGCAAATCAGCGTCGAGCACCGCGATGTACTCCCCGCGGCAGGCCCGGAACCCGGCGTGGAAGGCCGCGGATTGGCCATTGCCCTTGCCCTTGGGGGTGTTGGTCATCGCGATGACGCGGAGATAGGGACGGGACGCCATGAGCGCGAGGAGGCGGGAGCGGGTGGAGTCAGTAGACCCATCGTCCACGATGACGATCTCGAATCGGAGCGAGGCACGCGTCATCGCGGACTCGATTTCGCGGACCAGTTGGTCCACATTGTCTTCCTCGTTGTGCGCGGGCGCAACGACCGAGACTTCGGGTGATTCGGCGCTGTTCGCCACTGCCGGCTGCGAGCCGATTGCATGCGTCATGGACGGCAAGGATATCCCGTCTCGGCACCTGCTCGCCGGGTTCGGGCCCTATGGTTGCGGGCTATGCAATCCAAGCACGCCGGTCGCCAGTTCGGCCCCCTCGAGGTCGTCGTTCGCTACATCCTCGATGACCCCGAGGGCCTCAGCGCCGACGGTACCCCCGTACGAGAGCTCCGCGCCGCGAAGGGCATGAACCTTCTCGAACTTGCGCTCGACAACGGGATCAACATCGAGCACGCCTGCGGCGGGGTCTGCGCCTGCTCGACCTGCCACGTATACATCGAGGGCGGCGCGGGTGCGCTCACCGAATCGACCGAGGCAGAGGAAGACCGCGTTGAAGAGGCACCGGGCCTGCAGCGCAACAGCCGCCTCTCGTGCCAGTGCGAGGTGACGGGTGCCGGGCCGATCGTGGTCCGAGTCCCGGCGTGGAACCGGAACGCTGTGAAGGAACTGCCCCACTGATGGCCGCCGAAAGCGACGACACCTTCGGCTGGCTCGACGTTGATCTCATCGGTGAGCTCCTCGCCGAGCACCACCCGCAGCGCGACCCTCGCCGCATCGGGTTCGTCGAACTCAAAGCGCTGGTGAAAGGGCTCGCGGGCTTCCAAGAGGTCCCCGGACACGGGGTGAACGAGAAGATCCTCGAGCACATCCAGGCCGCTTGGATCGCCGAACGCGACGGCCGCCCTCCGTCCGACGACGACGAGTAAGCGCTCACCGCGCCGCCTAAGCTGCCCGTCATGCACACCAATCTCCTCTCCGACCGGATCTCCGTGGTCACCGGCGCTTCCGCGGGCATCGGGGCCGCGATCGTTCGCGCGCTCGTCGACAACGGTGCCGCGGTCGTCGCGAACGCGCGCCGCGCGGACAAGCTCGACGCGATGGTGAAGGCTTGGGGTCCCCGCACCGCGGCCGCGGCCGGAGACTGCGCCGATCACGCCGTGATCGCCAAGATGCTCGACGCGGCGAAGGCTGGGTTCGGAGGCGGAGCACGCGACGCGGACCTCATCGTCGTGAACGCCGGACGCGGGCTCAACGGCAGCGTCATGACCAGCGACCAGTCACAGTGGGAAGAGATGATCCGCACCAACCTGCTCGGTGCCGCGGCCCTGATTCGGGCCGCCGGCGAGCGGATGCTGCGGACGAACGAGGGCAAGACTGGCCCCGCCGTGCTCGACAGGCCGCGAGACATCGTCGTGATCGGATCGACGGTCGGTCGGCACGTCTCTCCGTTTTCCTCGATGTACGGTGCGACGAAGTTCGGCCTTCACGGTCTGGTCGAAGGTGCACGCCGCGAACTGGGACCGAAGGGGATTCGCGTGACCCTCATCGAGCCCGGTTTCGTCGAGAGCGAGTTCCAGGGCGTCGCCGGGTACGACCCGAAGTGGGTCGCCGAGGTCTTCGCCCGCATCGGCCCGGTGCTCGGCCCCGACGACGTGGCGCGGCTCGTGACCTTTGTCGCGTCCCAGCCCGCCTTCGTGCACGTGAGCGACTTGCTCATCCGTCCCACGCGGCAGGACTACCCCTGATCTGCCGCTCTCCGGCGGCCCTTTCGCGGCCCCTGGACCAGACGGTACAATCCCCGGATGCCTGACCCAAGCGGCGACACCGGCCCGTCCGCCCGGTGCCCCGATCCGGCACGCTCTCCGGGCGCGGGCTTCGAGTCGCTGCTCGCGGAGATGTACGATCAGTTGCGCGCCCGTGCGCAGGCCGAACTCGCGAGCGAGCGTCCGGGGCACACGTTGCAGGCGACCGCGCTGGTCAACGAGGCCTGCCTCAAGCTCATGGCCGATCGGCTGATCCCCTGGCAGAGTCGGGGCCATCTTTACACCGCGGCTGCGCAGGCGATGCGACATGTGCTTATCGATCACGCCCGTTCTCGCGCGGCGGAGAAGCGGGGCGGTGATCGGAAGGCGGTCGGGTTCGAGGACGTCTCCCAGCTCGCCGACGCGGATCCGGAAGAAATCCTGAGGTTCGACGGGGAGCTTTCCCGCTTGGAGGTTGAGTCGCCCGAGGCGGGCGCGGTCGTTCGGTTGAGGTTCTTCGCAGGCCTCACAGTCGAGCAAACCGCCGAGGCCCTTGGCGTCTCAACAAGTTCGGTCGACCGGAAGTGGGCGTACGCGCGTGCGTGGCTTTACCGGCGGTTGAACGACAAGAAAGGGGAAGCGCAGTGAGAATGGTACTGAACTCGAAGCTGGAGTCTGTCATGGGGTCAAGCCGGGCGGAGGTCCTGGCCGAGAGGTCGGCCGAGCTGGGCCTCGAGGTCCACGAAGGCCCGAGCCGTGAGACGCTCCGAGCCTTGACCGACGTCGCGTGGATCCGCGATGGGAGCGCCGCGGCCGAGATCAAGGCGACGAAGGTCCGTGCCCCGGTGCTGGTGGCGGGCAAGATGGCGGGGAGGCGTGTCGCCGCGTTCACGGTGACCTGCGCGCCCGGCTCGGTCTTCGCGGCCAAGTCCAGTCTGCGGGGGCCTGCGCTTCAGGTTTTCAGCCGGTACCGGCTCTTTAGCTGGTGGCACGCCATCGGCTGGCTCTGCTGGGCTCCAGTCGGAGCAGCTGGTTACTGGCTTCTGAGCTCGAGGAACATGGAGTACCTCGCCACCGGGCTCGCCAGTATGGCCATTTGGTTCTTCGCGATGGGGGTCCGCCAAGCCCTGGCCCTCGCCGGGGTATGGCCGGTGCGTTTGTCCAAGGGGATGGCGACCGAGACGGGCGACGCCGCGTTCGATGAGAAGTTCTCGGTGGTCTGCTCGAGCCCCGAGCAACGGCAGCGGCTGCTCACCGCCCCTGTCCGAGCGGCGATGCTCGCGTCGCTCGAGCACGGCGCCGCGTGGTGGTCGCTCACCAGCGGCTGGATCTCCTGCGTCGCGGGGCCGGAGCCGATCAGCCAGTTCTCCGGCCGGGTGATGAAGACCTCGGAGATGAAGGCCCTCTTCGACGACGTGCTCGCGGTCGCCGCGGAAGTCGAAGCGGAACGCAACTCACAGCCCGCCGAAGCCCCTTACGCGGTTTGACCGTCTACCCGGGAGACTCGCATGTCCGGCCGCGCTGAGACCATCTTCGAAGCGATGCTCGACCTGAGCGCTGGCGAGCGCCCCGGGGCGCTCGCCGGGGCGTGCGGAGAGGACCTCGTGCTGCTCGAGGACGTACGTTCGCTGCTGGAAGCGCACGATCGGGCCGAGGGATTCCTGTCCTCGCCGACCCGCCTGCTGCTCGATGACCGGGCGGGCGCGTGCGGCAGTGGAGCGGGGGCCGAAGGCCCGGGCTCGGTCATCGGCCGGTACCGGCTGCTCGAGCAGATCGGCGAGGGCGGATTCGGCGTGGTGTTCATGGCGGACCAGGAAGAGCCGATTCGCCGGCGGGTGGCCCTGAAGATCATCAAGCTCGGGATGGACACCAAGCAGGTCATCGCGCGGTTTGAGGCCGAGCGACAGGCGCTGGCGATGATGGATCACCCCAACATCGCGATGGTGTTCGACGCGGGCACGACCGATGCGGGGCGGCCCTATTTCGTGATGGAACTGGTCCACGGTCTGCCGATCACCGACTACTGCGACCGCGAGCGGCTCACGCTTCGGGAACGCCTCTCGCTCGTGATGGATGTGTGCGCCGCCGTGCAGCACGCCCACCACAAGGGCATCATCCATCGGGACCTGAAGCCGTCGAACGTTCTGGTGACCGTTCGAGACGGCAAGGCGATCCCGAAAGTGATCGACTTCGGGATCTCCAAGGCCGTGAACCAACGCCTCACCGAACGCACGCTTTTCACCGAGTTCCGGCAGTTCGTTGGCACACCGGAGTACATGAGCCCGGAGCAGGCCGATATGCCCGGGCTCGATGTCGACACCAGGACCGATGTCTACTCGCTGGGCGTTGTGCTCTACGAACTGCTCACCGGCATGACGCCCTTCGACGGCGCAGCGCTCCGCTCGCGGGGGTTCGCGGAACTCCAGCGGATCATCCGCGAGGACGACCCCCCCACCCCGAGCCGGCGGTTCATGAGCCTCGGTGCTGAACAACGCTCCATCGCTGATCTCCGCCGCGCGGACGTTGGGGCCCTGGCCGCCGGCCTCCGCGGCGAGCTCGAGTGGATCGTGATGAAGTGCCTCGACAAGGAGCGAGCTCGCCGTTACGACACGCCCAACTCCCTCGCCGAAGACCTCTCGCGGTTCCTAAGCGACGAGCCGGTGCGGGCCGGCGCGCCCGGCGCGGCCTATGTCCTCTCCAAGTTCGTCCGCCGCAACCGACGCGGGGTCGCGGTAGCGCTCTCGCTCTTGGTGGTTCTGATCCTCGGGCTCGCGGCCACGAGCGCCGCGCTCTCCTGGGCTCTCCGCGAACGCCGCGCCGCGAGGGAGGCCGAGGCGGCGAGCCGCCAGATCGAGACCTTCGCTGTCCGCTTCGCCAGCGCTTGGATCAACCCCCTCGGCGAGGCCGACACCATCCTCTGGCGGAAGGCGCAATCCGCCGTCCTCGCCGACGCCGAATCTCTGATTGAAGCGATGCGGGCCCGGCGCGATGGGGACTCCGCGAACATCGCGAGGCTCCAGGCGCTTGTGATCATGGCCCGATGGGGCGAGGAGTTCCTTCTCGTCGCAGACCAGAGCCGCTCCAGGCTCGGTCTTCGTCTCGAACCCGATTCGCCCGATAGACCAAAGGTGCGGGCCACGCTCGGCGAGATCGAGAAGTTCATCGCACTCGCCGCGTCCAGCCTCCCCGCCGATGACCCCATCTTCGGGGGTCTCCAGAACGCCCGAACACAGGCCCGACTTCTGCTCAGCAAGACACGCGCAGAAGATGCCGAAGCCTACGAAGATCTCATCCCCTCACTCGAGCGCTCCCTCGGACGGGACTCGCCGAAAGTGCTCTCCCTCATGCTCGAGGAGATCATGTTCCGCATCCTCGCTCGCCAATCCGCGGCAGCCCTCTCCCGGCTCGACGACTACGCGCGGCGACGAGCGGAGGGCGCGGTTCAACCCTCGCGCACCCTCGAGCAGTACCAAGAACTGGTCGCCGGCGCGCTGATGGACGCCAAGCTCGGGGGCGAAGCCGCAGCTCGCTTCATGGAACAGTGCTACTTCGCCGATCTCACCGCGCTCTTTGAGCCGCGGTCAAACGAGTGGCACATCGGGATGCGGACGTACGGCCGTTGGCTTTGGGATCAACGCGACTTCGCTCGCGCGGAAGGCGTCTACGCGGACCTCTGCCGGCAGCTCGAGCGGACCCCGTGGGACGGCGACCCCGTCCTCCCATTGGTCGCCAGATTTCGACTCGGCGCGTGCCGGTTCACACTCGGTGACTTCGCGGGCGCCGAAACCCCGCTGCGCAACAGTGTGGCCGCGGCCTCGAAGCACAACGGCGAGAACCACTTCTACACCAACCGCGACCGCGCCTGGCTCGGCGCAGCCCTCGCGGAGCTCGGAGAGTTCGAGGAGGCCGAGCAGCTCCTCCTGCGTGCGCAGAAGTCCTTCGCGTCCATCTTCCCGCCGATCGGCGTGGATAGCGGCGAGTGGATCTCCGAGCGGCAAGACAACCCGAGTCGGTTGGTCAGGATGTACGAGCGATGGGGGAAAGCGGAGCAGGCGGAGGAGTGGCGTGCACGCCTCCACCGATGAAAGCGACGCATGGCGGCGGGCCCGGAAGGGAATCCGGGACGATCTTCGCCGACGGAGCGGTTATCGGGCGGCTACGCCGGCGACCTTGGCGAGCGGTCTTGGTGGTACTTCGCCGCGAGCCAGGTCCGGGCGAACTGCCAATCGGTCGTGACTGTCATTCGCGACACGCCCAAGACCCGCGCGATGGGTTCGAGCTCCATGCCACCGAAGAGCCGCATCTCCGCGACGCGGGCCGAGCGGTCGTCGGCCTTGGCGAGTTCGGTGAGCAGGTCGTCGAGTTCGAGCACCCTCAGCTCGCGCTCCTCGCTCTGCGCGGAACCGACCTCTGCGATGCTGATGTCTTCGTGCCGGACCCCGCCGCCGCGCTTCTCGCTTCGTTTGGCCCGGGAGTGGTCGACCAGCACGTGCCGCATGGCCTTCGCGGCCACCGCCATGAAATGGTCGCGCCCGGACCACTCGCGGTCGCTGCCGACCATCTTGATGAACGCCTCGTGAACGAGAGCGGTGGGTTGGAGCGTGTGGGTTGAACCGCCCCGATGGAGGTAGCTCGCCGCGAGCGCGCGAAGCTCGTCGTACACCAATGGCAGGAGCGCCGCCATGGAGCGGTCGTCACCGGGTTGGGTGTTCGAAAGCAGTTCCGCCACAGTTGAAGACTCCGGCATGAGACCTCCCGCATGGTATTGGAATTCCAGTGCTTGTCACCGGTGCCTTCCTCAACATCCACGGCATCCGCGCCGGTCGCGCCAAGGGATCGCTCGATTATGGGACAACTTCGAACTTTTGGGTTGCGCGGCACCGAAAGACCACGTTGTTGGATATAGAGGCCCGCCGGAGGGGCGGGCCTTGGAGACCGGGGGGAGGAACGGACTGGACGACCGGGCGGACCGCGCTCTCGCGGGTCCGCCCGGACCCTCCGAAACGAAGGGGAGACCGTCTACTTTGGGTGGGCGACGTTGTCGTCTCGACCGACCGGCACGGATCGGAAGAACTGCACATCGCGATCTTCGAACACGACGGCGATCGTCGAGCCGTCCGGGCTGATCGACAGGCGCTCGGGGTACGGCCGACACGTGCGCAGCACCGCGATCTCGGTGCCGGTCTTGGGATCCCACAGCCGCAGCGTGCCGTCCCGCGCCACGGTCACCGCGCGGCTTCCGTCGGGGAGGAATCCCGCGCCTCTGACCGGCGCGCTATGGCCGACGAGTTCGCAGATGCGCTGGCCGGAACTCCAGTCCCAGATACCCGCGGTCCCGCCCTGATTGGAGATGATCAAGCTGCCGTTGGGGCCCCATCGCAAGCTGTTCCCGTGCGATGCCATCAGCGGCGGGTCCTGGAGGCGCGTTCCGTCCGCCGCGCTCCAGCGTTTGTAGCCCTCTTCCCGCGGCGATCCGGCGATCAGCTCGCGGCCGTCCGGGGTGAATGCCATGGTGGCCGACCAGTGTCGGAAGTCGGGGATCGCGGTGATGCGGTGCCCCGTGAGAGCATCGTACAGCCAGCCCTGATGATCCCAGGTCGAAATCGCGACCCTTGAGTGATCGGGTGACACGGCGACCAAGTTCGCGTTCCCGGGCGCGGGGAGCAACTGGCGCTGCTCGCCGGTCTCGAGGTCCAGCACGCGGGCGGAGCCGTCGACGCCCGCGATCGCCAGCACTCTGCCGTCGTCGGAGAATGCCCCGCACGTTTGGTTGGGGCCGGAGAGCGTTGCCGTGACGCGGAGGGTCCGCGAGTCGTGCAAGGTCGGGGGCGAGGAGTGGCTCAACGCAACGAATACGTCGCGGTGGGGCGCATAGCTGAGCTCCGAGTACCCGGGGGTCCGGCTGCTGGACAGCATGAAGCCAGCGTCCTCGGCGGAGGCGTGCCAGACGCGCACCGTGCCGTCCAGCGAGGCGGAGTAGATCAGAGAGCCGTCCGGGCTCAACACCGCTCGCTTGACGGCCCCGGTGTGTCCAAGGAGCAAGAGCAACTGGTCGCCCGAACGGGCATCCCACACCCGGATGCTGCCATCCTCGCTGGCGGTGACGAGCTTGTGATCATCGGGCGAGAAACGGATCGAGTTGACGATCCCCCGATGCCCGCGCATGGCCGCCGCGTTTGCGCCGGTGTCGGCATCAAAGACACGGATCACTTCGCCAGGGTTGATGGCCGCGATGCGTTTGCCGTCCGGGCTGGGTGCGGCGCGGTTGGCTTGGAAGCGGAACGAACCAAATGGCGACCGCTCACCCGGGCCGGAAGACGATGGCCGCCACAGCGCCGGGGGATCGAAGCCGCGTGTCACGACGACCCCCTGGTTGTCGGGCATAAAGAGCGCGGAGTACGCCTGCATCTCAGGTTCCGAGGACACAACGTTGCCACCTTCGGTGTCGATCAGAGCAACAACCCCGAGGCCGGAGATTGTCACCACTCGCCGACCGTCCGGCGAGAAGTCGGCCCGCACCATGGGGCCGGTGCCTTCCAGCAATGTGTTGACCAGCACCCCGTCCTCTGCCCGGAAGAGCTTGACGTACCCGTCCTCGCCCGCCGTGAGCACGCGTGCGCCGTCGGGGCTAAACCGTGCCGAGACCACCACGCCCGAGTGC
>JBMOHX010000130.1:0-9732 GCA_049317625.1 Phycisphaerales bacterium | reverse complement strand
GGTCGCGACGCACTTGGGCCTGTACCTGGTCAGCGTCGCGGTCGCGGCGGGGACCTTTGTGCTCTGCGGGGTCCTGGGGCTCGGGCTGGATCCTCCCTTCTGGCTGGTGCTGCTCCGAATGGCCGGTATCATCGGCACTGTTCAACTGGTCTCCGGGGTATGCAACGCGACCAGGCTGCCGGGCGCGGGCACCCTTGGGTTCGGCGCGAGCCTGATCGTTTTCGCCTTCCTCCTGACCGAACTCTTCGAGCTCGACCCTTCCGACAGTTGGACCATCATCGTGGTCAACAGCGGTGCCTGGATCGTTCTGGCGATCCTCATCGCGGTGCTGGTCTAGACCTGGCCCTTTCCCTCCCCCGGGCCGGTACACTTTCTCCCAGTCCCCGCGCGGTCGCGCCGGGCTCCCTCCGCGAGGCCACGCTCATGTCCGATGCTCCCGCCCCCAAGCTCTGCTCTATTTGTGGGATCGACTGCTCCGCCAAGAAGCGTTCGAAAGACGCGCAAGGCCGCTACGTGTGCGCCGACTGCCTCCAGCAGGCAACGCAGGCACGGTCGGCCCAGGCTTCTCCGGCACCGGCAGCGGGCGGCGTCGCGCTGCGGAAGGCCGCGGAGGAAACCGAAACCGACAACTCGTTCCTTCTCGACATCCCCGTCGGTGCCCCACCGAAGAAGGACGAACCGGTCAAACCCTGCCCCAGTTGCTTCAAGCCGATGCCCGAGAACTCGATGGTCTGCATGACGTGCGGGTTCAACGCGAAGACCGGCGAGCAGCTGAAGGTCCGGGTGTTGAAGGCCAAAGAGGAGAACGTCGCCAACACCGACCGGCAGAAGGGGTACTCGGCGATCGCGGACGTTCCCGATTGGGCGTGGTGCTTGGGTGCCCTCGCGGTCGGGGCAATCCCCATCGCGGCGGGCGTCGCCATCCAGAACCCCACATTGCTCGCCGTGGGTGTGGGAGGAATGGTGCTCTGCTGTCTCGTGACCGAGATCCTGATGATGGTCAACGCCTTCCGGTCCAGCCTCGGCGAGGGGCTGTTGTACTTGCTGCTCCCGGTGGTCGCCGTCGGCTATCTCTACAAGTGGTATTACGCCCTGTTCGTGTGCGAGAACTCGGGGCTCAAGACCGTCTGGGTGCTCAACTGGGTCGTGGTTCTCGCGTTCTTGGTCATCCTCGGCTTCAACCCCGAGCTCCTTGAGTTTCCGGAGAACTAGAGCGGTTCTTCCGGAAGCGCGGGCGGCGAGACCGGGGAGCCTCCACCTCAACAGGTGGTTCTCCTTCATTCACCCCCGTGGCTTGCCGATGAACGGCGTGTTCAGCCGACCGCGGAGGAGCCGGCCACGCTCCTGCGCGCCGGCGCTCCGGTACACCGCCCCATGTCGTCATCACTCCTTGATCGCGTGCTCGCCTGCCCGGGTCTCCCGACTCTCCCGGGTGTTGCCATGCGCGTGCTCGAACTGACCCGCGACCCGCAGGTGTCGATCGTCAAGATCGCCCAGACCGTACAGAACGACCCCGCTCTCTCGACGAAGGTGCTCAAGACCGTCAACTCCAGCTACTACGGGCTCACCACGCCGTGCCCGAGCATCAGCCGCGCCATGAGCCTGCTCGGCCTGAACACCGTGAAGTCGATCGTGCTCGGCTTCAGCGTGGTGGACTCGGCCAAGGGCATCGGGGGCGCGTTCGACATCACGAGCTACTGGCGTCGCGCGGTCTTCTCGGCCGCGGGGGCCCGGGCGGTGGCGATCCACACCAAGTGCTACGACCCCGAGGAGGCGTTCCTGGGCGCGCTGCTCCAGGACATCGGGGTGCTCGCGTCGTGGGTCGCGCTCAAGGACCAGTACCTCGACGTGCTGAACAAGTGCGGTGAAGATCACGACGAGACCCTGATCCCGGAACAGACCGCGCTGGAGTTCGACCACACGCAGGCGGGCGCAAAGCTCGCCGCGAAGTGGCGTCTTCCCCCGCAACTTGTCGAGTGCATCTCCCAGCACCACACGCCCGACCGCTGCCACCCGCAGTTCGACAACCTGCTCAAGTGCGTGCACCTGGGCGGGCTGGCCGCGGCGGCGCTCACACTCCCCGACCCGAAGAAGCGGCTCGGCGCGTTCATCATCCGCGCACGCGAGTGGTTCAAGATCGAGAGCAGCGCCTCCCGCGACCTGCTCCCGCTGATCTCCAAGGGCGCAGGGGAAGTCGCGAAGCTGCTGGAGGTCCGCACGGGTGCCACGCCCAACGTCACGGAGATCTTGAGCGAGGCGCACGAGCTGCTCATCGCGACCCAGGACGAGATGCGGGCCCAGGCCGCCGAGCTCCAGCGGCAGAACGACGAGCTGGCTCGTCAGACCGTGACCGACGGTCTAACGGGAGTGAACAACCGCAAGTTCTTCGACCGCGAGCTCGCGTCGATCTTCGAGTGCTGCGGGATGGAATGCTCCGCGCTCTCTCTGCTGTTCATCGACGGCGACCGCTTCAAGTCGGTGAACGACACCCACGGGCACAAGGCGGGTGACGCGGTGCTCATCGATCTCGCCAAGCGCATGCAACAGGCCGTGGGCACCAAGGGCCACGTGTGTCGCTATGGGGGCGAGGAGTTCGCGGTCATCCTCCCACGGTGCGAGGGGCCGGCGGCCGCGGAGATCGCCGAGTCCGTGCGTGCAGCGGTCGAGTCGCGACCGGTCGACATCACCAACACGGGCGCGAAGGTGGACCAGATCTCCGTGACCGTCAGCATCGGGCTGTCCGTGACCCAGCCGGGGCGTGACTCCTCAACAGCCGAGTCCATCGTGCAGCAGGCGGACGCGTCGGTGTATCAGGTCAAGCGAACCGGGCGCAACAGGGTGGTCGAGTGGGGCAGCTTCTCGGCCGACGACGCGCCCGTCAATCCGGCGCCCCCTGCCCCCGCGCCGGCGGCACCGCCGGAGACCCGGGTGCTGCTCATCGACGACGACCCCCTCGCGATCCGGCTGCTGCAGGTGCTGCTCTCGAAGAAGGGGGGCATGAACATCGCGACGGCATCCAGCGGCGAGGAAGGCGTGAAGGCCCTCTCCAACCCGATCAACCAGCCCGACATCGTTGTCGTTGACGGACGGATGCCGGGGATGTCGGGGCTCCAGTTCATCAAATGGATGAAGTCGAACAAGGCAACGGCCCACATCCCCGCGGTGATGCTGACCGGGATCAGCCACGACGCGGTCCGCGCGGGCTCGCTCGCCGCGGGCGCGAGCCTGTTCGTCGAGAAGACCGAGTTCTGCGCGAAGCCGGACGAGTGGATCGCGAAGATGATGCAGGTCGTAGCCGCGGCGAGGGCGGCGTGACGGAGCGTCAGTGCGCGTTTCGGTGCACGAACCCGCGGAAGAGCGTCAGCCAGAGAATCTTGAGATCAAAGCCCAGCGACCAGTGCCGCACGTAGAACAGGTCGAGCTGGAGCCGCTTCTTGAGCGATGTGTCCCCGCGGAGCCCGTTGACCTGGGCCCAACCGGTGATCCCGGCCTTGACGTGCTGACGCAGCATGTAGCCGCGCCAGTCGTCGCGGAACTTGAGGATCAGCTCGGGCCGTTCCGGGCGCGGGCCCACGAGGCTCATCTCCCCGCAGAGCACATTGAAGAGCTGCGGCAACTCGTCCAAGCTGGTGCGACGCAGCCAGCGGCCGACCGCTGTGATCCGCTGGTCGTTCCGGGAGGTCCACTTCGCGGGCCCCTGCTCGTCCTCGGCGTGGTACATCGTGCGGAACTTGTAGATATTGAACTGCTCACCACCGAGGCTCACACGCCGCTGCTTGAAAATCACCGGGCCCGGGCTCGTGGCCCGAACCAGCAACCCGACCGCGATCATCAGCGGCCCGAACAGGACGATCCCCGCGAGCGCACCAAGAATGTCCAGCCCCCGCTTACCGATCCCACCGAGGCCGTGCTCGCTCGGGCACTCCCGCACGCTCAAGATCGGCATCCCGTCCAGCTCGTGCACCGCCATGCTCTGCGGCACGTACTTGGGCGGGACGTCGGGGATCAGCCGCACGTCCACCGCGTACCGCTCGAGCCGGCGGAGGATCAGCGGAACCTGCGAGGCCCGGTTGGTGGGCAGCGCCAGGTACACCGCGTCCGGCTTCTCGTGGTCCATGAGCCTCTCAAGGTCCGCGAGCCCGCCCCGCACCGGCCGGCCGGCGCACATGGATCGCGGGCT
The DNA here is from genome assembly GCA_049317625.1 of Phycisphaerales bacterium. Taxonomy (GTDB): domain Bacteria; phylum Planctomycetota; class Phycisphaerae; order Phycisphaerales; family UBA1924; genus JBEIUO01. The sequence continues at coordinate 5,552 of JBMOHX010000130.1, read as the reverse complement.
CTGCTCCTGGTGAGAGATGAAGTACGCGACCGAGATTCCCGTCCACGCGTTGCGGTCGAAGGTCCTCGCGGCGATCCGCCCGAGCCGTCCCGTGCCGACCACCACCACGTGCCGCAGGTTCCACCCGCGCCGCCGGATCGCCCGCAGTCCCAGGCGCGAACTCCCCCGGACGACCATGAGCAACCCGGGCATGAGGCCGCCCATCACCGCGAGCTCAAGCCGCGCACCGTCGACGTGCAGGCCTGAAATCTCGACGCTCCGCGCCGAACCCCACGCCCCCATAGGGTGGGTTCCCAGCACCCACAGCAGAACGATCACGCCCATGGCCGTCGAGAGCGAGGCCCTGACAATCTGTCGGACCTCTGTGCCGAATGACCGATCCCGTCTCGCACGGTAAAGCCCGACGACCCAGATCGCGGCCAAGCCGATCGGCACCGCGAAGAGCGAAAGCGGCTCGCGGATCACCCGCAGCCAACCCTCTTCGAACCCGCCCTCGACAAGCAACCGGCGCGCGGCCCAGGCTCCGACACACGACACGGCGATCATCCCCGCGTCGGCGAGACAGAGCAAAGCCACGAAGAACTGGTGTCGTTGTTTCAGCACGCTTGCGGCATCTCGTCGTCGGTGTTCGGCACCCGCGTCTCCCCCATCCGCCCCGTTCACCAGAGCGTTTCACCTTCGCGCGGCACAGTCAAGAAGATCGGCCACCCTCGATCAATCTCCGCAGCCCGTCAGCGAGGGGTGTTCCACTCGGGCCCAGTTCGGACGCCGGGGGTCTTCGCGGATACCTGACGGAGAAACTCCTTCTCCTGCTCGGTGAGCGATTCCGACGCCGGCGGGATCACCCGAACGAGGGCGTACAAGTCACCGACTCTTCCTTCGGCGTCCCGGATGCCCTGGCCTTTCAGCCTCAGCCGTCGTCCGCTCGGAGAATCGGGCGGGATACGGATCTCCGCGTTCCCCGTGAGGGTGGGCAGCGAGAGCGTGGCTCCGAGCGTCGATTCCGCGAGCGTCACCGGCACCTCGATGGTCAGGTCAAGCCCTCGCCCGTGCCCGTCGGGCCCGCCGCGCTGAAAGACCGGGTGCCGCCCCACGTGCACAGTCAGGAGAATCTGCGCCGGCTCGCCCGAGGGTCCGAGCGGCCCCTGCATCCGAAGCACGGCACCGTTCTCGACCCCAACCGGGATCGTGACCTCGATCTCCTTCGACTTCGTGCCGGCGCTGATTCGGAGGGACTTCTTCCCGCCCTTGGCCGCCGTCATGAAATCGACATCGATGTCTTCGACCAGTTCGACAGGAGGCGGCGCGGCACGGCCGCCCTTGCGCTTGGCACCCGCGTTCCACGGCCCCGCTCCGGGCGGCGTGCCTTCGCCGCTGAAGATCGTCTCGAAGATCGAGGAAAGGTCATCGGGATCGAAGTTCATCCCGTCGATGTTGATCCCCGGGCCACGGCGCGCACCCGACCGCGCCGCGCTGGCAGATGCCGCTTGATTGACGCCGGCCTCCAGGCCCGCCTCTCCGAACCGGTCGTACACCGTTCGCTTCTCGCGGTCTGAGAGCACCTCGTAAGCCTTCTGGAGCGTCGAGAATCGCTCCGCGGCGTCGGGAGCTTTGTTGACATCGGGGTGGCACTTGCGTGCCTGGGCGCGGTACGCCGATCGGACTTGCTCGTCCGTCGCGTCCCTCTTCACGCCGAGAATGTCGTAGAAGTCCTTGGCCATCCAGGCTCATCCTAGGTTCCCGCGGAGCGGCTTCCGCGCGAGACCGGGCACCATCCGCTGATGGGTGAAAGAAAGCACCCGGGCGCGGTCGCCCGGGTGCGGGGGTATCAATCAGCGTTCAGGGCTCAGCTTCCTCTGATGATCTGATCGAGGAGGCTGCTGGCGTTCTGACGCCCGAGGAAGAAGTTCGTCCGCTCGATCGAGTCGCCCAGACCCGACAGCAGCCGGTTCTCGCCCGAGATGATCCAGGTGGTCTCGACCACGTCGCGGTCGCCGGGGGAGTCGGCCGCCTGGATATCCGCGTTGCCCGTGAACTGCGCGGCGATGTTGTTGTCCTCGGTGAGCCGCAAGCCCATGAGCTCGCCAACGCGACGGCCGAGCGAAGCCGTAAGCGACTGGACGTAGAGGTCGGCCTCGGTCTGCGACGGCCCGAGGCCCAGGCGGGAGAAGGTGGGAGTGAAGACAACGGCCTCGTCGTTGAGGTCGATGTTGAAGGGGTCCGAGTGCTCGCTGAAGCCGAAGGGCTGCACCGAGGTGAACCCAGGGAACGGGAACCCGACGCGGCTCCAGTCGAGCGTATCGAGCAGGGCGCTCAGCGGGTCCATGGACGAGGTGAGGTACACGGTCGAGAACGGCTGGAACTCGAAGTCGGCCGGGTTGTAGGAGAACCTCACATCGAGCCCTGCGCGGGCGTAGGTTGAGGTCAGGCTCTCGAGCAAGCTGTCGAGGATGTAGTCCTTGACCAGGGTGCCATCGGCGAAGGAGCCGCGGAAGCCAAGGGTGGCGGGATCGAACCCGGTGAGGTTGGTGACGCGGCCGGCCACTTCGAGCCAGTCCACGGTTCCGCCCTGGGTTTCGATGAACACGTTCTGCCGAACGGGGGTGCGGGTGCCCGCGCCGATGGTGTCGAGCTGGATGCTGTAGTCGGAGTTGTACACGCCCTGCAGGTAGAGGGCGAAGCTGCCCGCTTCTCCGGTCGTGCTTCCGAGCTTCGCCGGGACCACGAACTCGATGAAGAAATCGCCGTTCGAGTCGAAGCCGTAGCGCTCCGAGCCGTTGTCTGCGATCACCGTGTTCGGCTTCCCGCCACGGGGCGAGAAATCGGTGGGGCTAAAGATCATTGAGGCGTCGTCGAAGCCGCTCGACGCGGAGGTGTCGAAGAGCGCGAACTGGACGGCACCGCGGCTGTCCACGTCCCCGTTGACCACGGTCCTGTCGAGGCCGACGACCGGGGTGATGCTGCCCAGATCGGCGCCGGCATCGGCGAGACGGATCGTCGCCCGCATCTTCGTGCCGGGAGCGATGGGAGCGCGGTTGTTGAGGTGGTACACGTCAACATCGGACGCGATGTCGCCGGGGCCGCCGGCGTGGCCGGCGGGCCCGATCGAGGATTCGATCGTGCGGGAGATTGTGCCTGATGCGGTTGCGGAGACGGTGATCCCGTTCCCGTTGTCGCCGCTCACGACGTCATCCGCGGTGTTCGGGATCCCGTCGGCACCGCGATTGAGGGTGAAGACAAAGCCACCGATGGTGATCGAAGTCTGGTCGTCGATCGTGCCGAACGCGCCGTCGGTCCCGGCGAACCGCGACACGGCCGGGGGATCCACCACTGCGGTGCCGTCACCGGAGTCCGTGTCGGAGTTAAAGCCCGAGTCGCCGTCGTCGAAGATCTCCAGGGTGAACAAGTACGCTCCCACGCCGCCCGGGGCGGATTGAACGTCATTGGGCGCGCCAACTCGGGCGATGGCCGGATTGGCGGAGTTGCTCACCGAGATGTAGTAGGTTCCGGTTCGCTTGATCAGATAGGCCTCATCGAATGTCCGATCGATCGGGTCAAGGAACTGCGCCGGAAGGGCGCTGAGAATCGCGTTTGAAGCGTTGCGCGCCACCACCTGCCCGTCGGAGGTATGAAGGTTGCGGATCGCGAGTGCCGCGGTGCCTTCCATGCCGCCCAGCCGCAGAATCTGGCCCGCGCGGAGCGTGATGCTGTAGACGTCGACGTCCGAGGCGAAGCGGAAGAAGCTCGGGTCCGTATCGGGGTGGTCGCCGATGAACCCGCGGACTTTGAAGTCCACGTTCGCATCGGCAAGGCCGTCGGAGGAGTAGTTGTTGTCGAGCAACACGTCCAGGTTGATCGGCGTGTAGAGGTCGATGTTGCGGGTGCCGACGGAGTTGGTCACCGTGATGACCTGCGGCTGAATCTTGTCGCCGGCATCGCCAATGACGGTGTCCTGGGAGAAATCGTCGCCCGGCGTCGAGAACCCGTCGCCGTCGCCGTCGAGCTGCGTGCCTACCAGCTTCGCACGCAGGAAAGCCCGCTCGAACTCGATGCGGTACATGCCCGGACCGGGACGACCCGGGATCACCGGCAGGTTCGCGCTTGTGATCGCCTGCGAGAACGTGAGGATGATCGAGTCGTTGGCAGAGTTCGGGGTGATCGTGAAGTCCGCGCCCTCGATCAGACGGATCTGGATCTGGCCGGTGCCGCGAACTTCCAAGACGCTCAGGGCGCGGCTTACGGAGCTGTAGTCGATCGGCTGATTGAACCGAACCTCGGCGGAGAACACCCGCCCGGTCGTTGAGGTCGCGATGTCCGTGACCCGCAACCCAACGGGCTGGAGAAGTGGGGATTCGATCTGGAGGTTGCCCTCACCGTCGAAGACGACCCCGCCGGCTCGCACCGCGCCCACGGTGCCGGAGGAAGCAATCCGGTAGCTCTCGGTGAAGCGACTCGAACCCGTCGCGGTGCCCGTGATCGTCACGGGCCCGATCACCGACCGGCCGGGGGCAATCAGATCATCGACGGTGCCGAAGTAGGTATCAACCCCGCGGGTATACCCCGCGGTGATGCTCGACCGGGTGAAGTCGCCGCTGATCGTCACCGAGGCGATCGAGCCGGTGGTGACGGTGTCTGCCGCGGTGCCCACTCCTCCGAAGAACCCGTCGGAACCAAGGTCGGCACCAGCCGCGATGGTGGATTCGCTCATCGAGCCGTTGACCACAACGACGCCGATTGCATCGAGCGAGGAGATCACGGTCTGGCTGAGTGCGCCGGTGGTGACGGGGCCGATCGACCCGCCGCTGCGGATGTCGGCCCGGTTCGACGAGCCCATCGTGATGGAAGCGATGTCACGCGAGACGCTCAGCAGTGCGCGGTTCGCACCGGTGATGGCCACCGCCCCGAGCTGCAGCAACTGAATCGACGCCTCGCCGGCGACGGTAGATGCCGCGGCGCCGAAGTCGCCGGTGATCGTGAGCGTGGTCAGGTTGCGGCCGGCGAAGAACCCGCCGGAGAACCCGAGGAACGAGGCCGTGGTCACGTCTCCGCCGACGCGGATGGTGCCGGTCCCGGCGACCGACTTGAAGCTCATCGTGGTGACGGCACCGTCGATGATGAAGTCGCTGTCGCCGTCCACGTTGCTGCTGACGGTCAGGACGCCCAGAGCGCTGTCGTCCTGGGTCACCAGGTCGAAGTTGGTGAGCGAGCCCGTAGAGGCGATCGTGAGGTTGGTCGCCGCGGTGGTGCCGCGGAGGGTGAGGCGGTTGTTGGTCGCGTCGAAGAACCCTGTGCCGGGGCCCACGAGCGTGAAGGTGTAGGTGAGCGTGCCGGAGGCGAAGGTGCCCGTGCCGGTGAAGGAGGTACCGGGGGTGCCCGCACCGAGGTCGGTGTCGGGGTCGGCGGTCGGCGCGAGGTTCACGACCGGGGCGTTGGTCCCGCCCTTGGTGAGACGAGCGTCGGCGGCGACCGCAGCGGACAGCTCGTCCGCGAAGACGCTGACGTTGCTGACGGTTCCGCCCAGGGCCAGGGTGGTGACCACGGACCGGCCGGGG
>JBMOHX010000129.1:0-9844 GCA_049317625.1 Phycisphaerales bacterium | reverse complement strand
CCTCTGGTTCAATGCGCCGACGGCGGAGCGTGTCAGTGAGTCGGTCACCGACGGGGGCACGTTCATGGACGTCACCGTGCGTTACATAGACGCCGTGGGCAGCGCGCCGAGCAGAGTTGGCATTTCGTGGGGCAGTGTGGGAGACGGCGACGTCCGGCTGGTGAAGGGCAATACCGCGATCAGCGGTCGGTTGATGTCCCAGGAGCCGGCCGGGCCCGGGCGGCTCAACGCGACGTACCGGTTCGCCGCGCCCGGCGGCTTCTGGGATCACACCGACAGCGGATCCTGGAGCCTTCGGACTGTCGCGGGAGCGGTCTTTGACGAGGACGGTTTCGGTGTCGCGGAGTTGAACCTGCGGAGCTACCCGCTGTCCTTCACGACACCCAACGCTCGGGTCACCGCCTTTGCCGCGGCCCGCGGCGGTTCGTCGGCCGTCGTCACAGTGGAGTACACCGCGCTCAACGGCGGCTTGATGAGCTGGGACTCCTTCGGTGCTGGCGACCTTGAACTCCGCGGCTCCAACGGTGTGACGCTGCTGGCGTCACAGGCCGCGCGCAGTTGGACCCTGGTGAACGATCGGTATGTGTACACCGTCTCATACACCTTTGCCGCGCCGGGTGGCACCTGGGGCCCGGAGGACGACGGGTACTACTCCACATGGGTGCGACCCGGCCAGGTGGTTGACGCCGCCGGCAGAGCGGTTCCGCCGGTCGCGATCGAGGCCAACCGCCACTTGGTCTTCGTCTGATCGTGCGGCGGGACAGCCGGTGTTTGAACCCAAGCGGGGTGCGTGACAGCGCACCCTGTTTCGTTCGGCCGTAACTGCCACCAATTGGTCGGCACACCGCCCCGACACTGCTACTGCCCCACGATCTCCAGCGGCACCGTTGTCTCCGTCACCTCGCCGCTGGCCACGTCCTTAAGCGTGACCTTCAGGTTGTAACGCCCGATCGGCAAGGACTTGTGGAGCTCGATGATCTGGATGAGGTAGAAGTCGCGGCGCTTCACGCGGCTGGTTTCGACGACGCGCTGCGGGGGGCGGTGCCACACCTGGTAGCCGTCGTGCTGGAAGAGCGTCAGCGACTGCTCGAGCTCGACAGAGACCTGATCCGCGGTGTCGCCGCCGCTGGTGTTGGGGTCGCCGGCGCGGGCGGGGCGGGCGGTGAAGCCTTCGACTTCTGTGTACACGATCGCCTTCGAGGTCCTCCCCGCGGAGAAGGCGTTGCTGCCGAAGGCGTCGTACTGGCCGAAGCCGCGGACCTTCGTGCAGAGCTTCACCTGTGGGATGCGCAGCTCCGACGGTGCAGCGATCTTCGCGAGGGCGGCACGAATTTCCTCGCTGCTCGCCGCGGGGGACGCGGCGACTCGGTCTCGCGCGGCCGCGAGCGTGGCGCGGTCCTCGGTGCTGAGCCTTGAGTAGAGCGTTGACCCAGGGACGTCGACCGAGTTCAGCGAGCCCGGTCGGAACGCCTCGACCGTCGCCATCGCGACGGCTTCGGTGATCACCGGTGCGCCGCTGCGCGCTGGTTCGCGGAGCAGGGAGGCGATGCGCGACGCGAGCGCGACGAGGCGGTCATCATCGCTCGACGTGGCGGGGGCCGGCGCCGTCGAAGGGGAGGCCTTGGGCGACGCCGGGTTCTCTGGGTCGGTTCCGCGCGACGGGGTCGGCGCTCCGAGCGTCGCGCTCGCCGATGCCTCGCGGGTCCACGCGTCGTCGGCCTGGGCCAGTACGAAGGGGTCGACCTCTTGCTTCCGAGAGCCCTCCGCGAGCGCGTTCAGCCCCGTCGAGTTCGGATCCGACGGGGCGGGTTGCGGGGGTTGCTCGCTGCGTTTGCGGGGACCAGCCTTGAGCACCCGCTCGAGGTCCACCGCGGCCTGCTGAAAGAGGTCTTCGGTCGAGGAGGGCGCGGGCTGGTCGAGGACGTTTGGGATGAGCCCAACGTCGACCTCGCCAGAGCCCAGGGCGATCAGGCCGTTGTTGATGTCCTTGGCCGGCGGGGTCTTGGTGGCGGACGAACAGCCCGACAGGCAGACGCTCCCAGCCGCGGCGATGAGCAGCAGGGTCGTGGGGCGTGTGTGAGGTCGTGTCATGGGCGGAGCCTCCGTGCCAGCGGCATCCCGGGGCGCGGGAATGCCCCGCCGCTCCGGGCGGGCGTTTGGGGTATCGGCGGTAGGGAGGATGAGGCCACAGAATATGGGGCCGGGGATTCGGACTTCCGGGATTGGGCGGGGGGTGTGAGAGGGCGGCGTCGCCCGGTTTTGGAATTCCCGGCAACCGTGTGGGGAGGGGGGTCGAAACAGAGGACAGAAGGTATTCGGGATTCGGCTGTCCCGACCTCCGTTTGTTCTGGCAACGGGGGAGTGTGGGCCCCGGGGTTCACAGTCGGCGTCTTGATCGTTGCGTTTTTCGTTGCATTTCTGCGCGGTCTCGGGTAAGAAGCGATTGAGGAGCGTTCGTGTGCCGGCCGTATTCGGGGAACGGTCGGTGTGTTCATTTGGGTTCGGATTGACAGCCGTCAGGCTACAGGGGTTCATTCATGTCGAAATGTGTGCACGGTGTGACCGCGTTGCTGGCTGTTGCCGGCCTGGCGACGGGCGTTTGGGGCTCGGGGGGTGGCGTTCTCGAGGTGTCGACCATCGATGACATCCCGGCCAGTGCCGAAGTTCTACCGGATGCGCAGCAGTTTGGTTTCGCGGCGTGCTGGGATCCCAACTTCCCCCCGTCGCCCGAGGTGCAGGCGGCGATGACGCAGGCGATGCAGCAGGCGCTGCAGTTCAACGCGAACGTCCGCTGGACGATCGCCGGGAGCAACGGCGACCCGATCAACCTGACGTGGTCGTTCGTGCCAGACGGCTTGAACATCCCCAGCGGGATCGGCGAGGCGGCGGCCGCCTCAAGCCTTTTCACTCGGATGGACACGCTCTTCGGAGCGGCCAACCGCGCGACCTGGATCGCGCAGTTCGAGGCCTGCTTTGCCCGGTGGGGCGCGTTGACGGGCGTGAACTACACGCGGGTGACCAGCGGTACCAACCCGTGGGACGACGGGGCCGCGTGGGGCAGCGGCAACGGCACGGCCCGCGGGCACGTCCGCATCTCGATGAAGAACATCGACGGCGGGAACGGGATCCTGGCCTACAACGCGTTCCCGCAGGGTGGGGACATGGTGCTCGACGCTTCGGAAAACTGGGCGAGCTCCTCAGGTACGTACCGCTTCCTCCGCAACACCATCATGCACGAGCACGGGCACGGCCTGGGTTTCGCGCACACCTGCCCGGGGAACTCGACCAAGCTGATGGAGCCGCTGCTGGCGACGGCGTTTGACGGCCCGCAGCAGGACGAGATCCGGGGCGGCCACTTCTTCTACGGCGATATTCTCGAGCCGAACGCGACGGCCGCCGCCGCGACCGACCTGGGAGCCCTGACCCCGGGCGTGACGCAGACCATCGGCACCACGCCCGCGCCGGCGCCCGCGAACACCGCCACGCTCTCGCTGTCGGACAACGGGGACGTCGACTACTACAAGTTCAGCGTTGATGCGCCGCGGCTGGTGGACGTGACGATCACGCCGATCGGTTCGAGCTACCTCGACCTGGATCAGAACGGCGACGGGAGCTGCCAGACCACGGGCACGAACATCAACACCGTCGCGGTCTCGGACTTGGTGCTGCAGTTGCAGACCAGCAACGGCGGCGTGACGTGGATCTCGCAGGACGCGACCGCGGCGGGGCTTGCTGAGACCGTGAACGACGTCTTGGTTTCGCCCAACGGGTTCTTTGTGGTTCGCGTGTCGCAGAACGGCGCTCCCGCGGCCCCGCAGACGCAGTTGTACCGGCTGGCGATCAAGGCTGAGACGACGAACCTGACGGTGACCGCGAGCGACGGGGCTTTCAATGACAGGGTTGCGGTGACGTGGACCGCGGTCCCGAACACCACCGCGTACCGGATCATCCGCAACACCTCGAACACGCAGTTGGGCGGGTCGATCATTTACGAGGGCCCCAACGGGAGCTTCGACGACGTGACGGCCGTTCCGGGGACGACGTATTTCTACTTCGTGCGGGTGCAGCAGAGCGGGAGCATCGCGTTCCGCGATCTGAGCCTGACCGGGGAGTCCGGCTTCCGCTCCGTGGCGCCGGTGGCCCCGATCGCGAACGCGGGTCCGGACCAGAACGTGAACGACAACGACGGCAACCTCGTGGAGACCGTGACGCTCAACGGCTCGCTGAGCACGGACGCGGACGGCACCATCACCAACTACCGTTGGAACGAGGGGGCGACGATCCTGGCCCAGGGAGCTTCGCCGACCGCGAACGTGAACCTGAGCGCGGGCCTGCACACGATCACGCTGACCGTGACCGACAACTCGACGTTGACCGGGACGGACACGGTGCTCGTTGACGTGAACCGCCGCCCGGCGGCCAATGCCGGTGCTGATCAGACCGTGACCGACACCGACAACAGCGGCACCGAGAGCGTGACCCTGAATGGTTCGGCGAGCACCGACGCGGACGGCACGATCGCCAACTACCGCTGGAACGAAGGGGCGACCGTGCTGGCGCAGGGCGCCTCGGTGACGGCGAACGTTGCGTTCGCTGTCGGCGTGCACACCGTGACGCTGACGACCACCGACAACGACGGCGCGACCTCGAGCGACACGGTCCAGATCACCGTCAACGCACCTCCGCCCCCGAGCTGCTCCTGGCAGCTCGACGGGTGCTTCGCCGACTACAACAACGACGGCGGTATCGACGGGGACGACGTCATCGGCTTCTTCGAGGCTTGGGACGTGGGCGGCGAGTGCGGGGATGTGGACTCCTCCGGCGGCGTCGACGGCGACGACGTCATCGCGTTCTTCGAAGCGTGGGACACCAACGGCGCCGGCCAGCCGGGCTGCTGAACGCGGCTGGTTTGCGAAAGAAATCAACCCCGAGCGCCGCCGCTCGGGGTTGTTTGTTGGTCTGCCGGTTCTCGGGCGGTTACGAGGGGTCGGGGGCCTTCTCTTCGTGTGCGCCCTGCTCGGCCAGCGAGCTGCGTTCGTGGAACTTGGCGATGGACATGAACTCGTACCACGCCAGCAGGCGGCACATCACAAAGCCCGGGTAGCCGTCGAGGAAGCCCCACTGGAGGAAGAACGAATAGAAGAAGCGGAGGGTCGGGCGGAAGGGGAGCTTGCGACCGAATCTCTTGAGCCAGCGCCGGCGCTCGATCGGGCCGCCGAAGAGGCTCGCGCGGACGGCGCCCTCGTCCTTGGCCTCCATCGCGTGGGCCTCCCACGTCGTGTACCGGTTGTGCTTCTCGATCCACGCGGAGAGATCGGGGTAGGCGTAGTGGAGGAACTCGTGGCGCAGGTAGCCGGGCTCGCCCGTGGAGAGCAGGACGTGCTCGTGGACCTCGTTGTCGCCGCTGCCGGTATCGCCGAGCTTGCCGATCCGCTCGTAGCGGCCGATGCGGTGCTTGAAGAGCCGCACGTTCCAGGAGGGGTAGTACCCGCAGCCCTTGAGCCATCGGCCCATGAACATGAAGCGGCGGTTCACCCAGAAGCCGTCGCCGCACCCTGATTTCGCGTTGCCCTCGGGCTTCCACTCGCCGGTCACGACCTTGCGGATCTCTTCCGCGAGCTCGGGGGTCATGTACTCGTCCGCGTCAAGGATCATCACCCACTGGTTCTTCCACGGCACGTGCTCGAGGGCCCAGTTCTTTTTCTTCGGCCAGCCTTCCTTGCTGTAATAGAACTGGTATACATCGGCGCCCATCGCTTGCGAAAGTTCGATCGTTTTATCTTTACTCTTACTATCGACCACGACCAGTTCCGTCGCCCATTGGACGCGCCGGAGGCACCCGATGATGTTGCGCTCCTCGTTCTTCACGGGCACGAGGATCGAGACCGGCACCGACCGCGGGGCCGGCCATGCGCCGTCGGGCATACGCGTCGGCCGCAGCGTCTCGGCCATCCAGTTGGCGTCGCGGCGGCGGGGCTCGGGCTGGGGGCGCCCGTCCGGGACGCCGGGTGTCGGCGGAGGCTCGATCAGCAGTTCCGCGGTCGAGGGCGGGGGCGGGGGTGCGGGCACCGCGACCTTGGTCTGGCCGACCGGCCCGGTGAACAGGGAGCCCTCGGGGACCGCGAGCCCCTTGGCGGGGTCCTGCGCGAGCCGCTTGATGTCCTTGTCGAGCCCGTAGGCCTTGATCTCGGCGAGCTTGAGCGAGATGAAGATGTCGTAGGTCGCGAGCAGGAAGCAGAACCGCAACCCGGTCACGCCGTCCAGGATCCCCAGGCGCAGGATGTACATGTAGAAGAACCGCCAGAAGCCCGAGAGCGGGAGGCGGGGGAGCACGTGCCGCTTGAGCCAGCGCCGCATCGCGATCCCGCGTTCGAGCGGCCCGGTGTTGTCTTCACGCTCCATCCCCCGCTCGCGCGTGAGTTCACGCGCTTCGAGCGTGGAGTAGCGGTTGTGCTTGGCGACCAGGTGCTCCAGGCCTCGGCGGTCCTCGTGGAGCATCTGCTGCGAGAGGCGTCCCGAGCTTCCTTCCACGATCATGTGCTCGTGGACCTCGCGTTCCTCGTACCGCGCCTTGCCCCGCTTGAAGAAGCGGAGGTTGTACGAGGGGTAGTAGCCGCAGTGGCGGATGGGGCGGCCGAGGAAGAAGGTGAGGCGGTTGACGTAGAAGCCCGAGTGGATCACGGTGCCCACCGGCTGGCGCGCGATCCGCAGGATCTCGTCCCGCAGCTCCGGCGTGATGCTCTCGTCCGCGTCGAGGATGAAGACCCAGTCGGCCTTCAGCGGCAGGTTGTTCAAGGCCCAGTTCTTCTGTTTCGCGTACCCCAGCCACGGCTGCACCACGACGTTGGCGCCGAAGCTCGCCGCGATCTCGATGGTCCGGTCCTTGGACTCTGAGTCCACCACGTGCACGCGGTCGGCCCACGGGGCCACGCTCGCGAGCGCGTGCCGGATGTTCAGCTCCTCGTTGAACGTCGGGATGATGATCTCGATGTTGCTCGGCGGTCGCGCGGCCGACTGCTCGGCGGTGGGGGGTTGAGACTGATTCATCGAACCGCTCCTGTGCCCGCGGGTGAGACGCGCCCGGCCCTCGCCGACCCGTAGCCGCCGAAGGATTCCGCCTCCCCGCCGCAGACCGCGGCGAGCAGTTCGCACCAGGCCCCGCAGGCCTTGGTGCGCGAGTAGTGTTCCATGAACGCCGCGTGGCCCCGCTCGCCCATCGCGCGGGCCCGGGCCGGATCGCCCGCGAGGCTCTCGATCGCCCGCGTCAGGCCCTCGCCGTCGCCCTGTCGGACCACGATCCCGCAGTCGTTCTCGGTGAGCACGCGGGCGATCTCCGACGAGGGGTTCCCGATGAAGATCGCCGGTCGCGCGACGGCCATGATGCCGAAGCACTTGCTCGGCACGATCAGCCCTTCCATCCCTTCCAGGAGCGAGATCAGGTGCACGTCACCGCACGAGAGGCTCTCGGCCAGTTTCTCCCGCGGCTGGTAGTCGTGGTACGCGGCGTTGGAGATCGACTCCTTCGCGATGAACGCCTCGACCTCCTTGCGGCGCTTCCCGCCACCGACAAAGAGGAACCGCACGCCGTCGGGCCCGGTGGACGTGCGACCTTTCAGCGCGCTCATCGCGTGCATCGTCGTCGCGGCGTCGTGGCCGTGGCCGAAGTTGCCCGAGTACATCACGGTGAAGGCATCGCCCAGGCCGAAGGTCGTCCGCAGCGGGTTGGCCTCCCGGGCCACGGGCCGCACGCCGGTCTCGTCGGACCACACCGGGATGAACTTCACGCGGGCGCGGGCCTTGTCACCCGCCTTGGCCAGCACCTTCTCCATCATGCAACGGCCCAGCACCACGCTGGCGTCCGCGCTGCGGACCAGCCATCGGTGGAGGAAGTCCAGCACGCGTGTCACGGGCGAGCCGGGGGTGATCATCCCTGACGCGACAATGACGTCTGGATAGAGGTCCATCGCCCAGTAGACGGCGCGGCTGCCGCGGAGCCAGCGGCAGAGGATCGCGAGGAGCGCGATGTACGGTGGTGTCGAGAAGCCGACAACGACATCGGGCCGGCGCATGGTCATCAGCTTCACCGCCGCGAGCAGGTAGAAGAAGCCGAAGTCGAGGATGCGGAGCGCGGTCGAGGCACGACCGAAGAAACTGAAGCCGACGCGGTGGATCTCGATCTCGCCGCCGTTGACCTTCACGATCTCGTGCCGGGGCAGCGTGGCGCCCGATTTCCCGTAGATCGAGCGTGAGGCGATCGCGGTGACCTCCATCCCGCCCTTGACGAGTTCGTCGGCGAGGTCCTTGGCCATCTGCGCGGTGGCGACTACGTCAGGGTGAAAGGCCTGATTCAGCAGGACGACGTGGAGCGGGGGATTTGGGGGAGTTGGTGGCAAGGGAAAGTAGCAAAGCAGCAAAACAGCAAAACAGCAAAGCAGCAAAGAAGAACAAGAAACAGCGGGCCAGAGGTTCGGGGCTAGGCCTCGTACCACTTGATGGTTTTCTGGAGTCCTTGTTCGAAGGGCATGGTGGCGCGCCAGTTGAGGAGGCGGGCGGCCTTTTCAGTGGAGAGGCAGCGGCGGGGTTGGCCGTCGGGCTTGGTGGCGTCCCAGGTGATCGCGCCCTTGAACTCGGTGAGCCTGACGATGAGCTCGACGAGGTCCTTGATCTTGATCTCGAAGCCAGCGCCGAGATTGATCGGGTCGGGGTCGGTCATCACCTCGGCGGCCCTCAGGATCCCCTCCGCGGCGTCGTCCACGTACAGGAACTCGCGCGAGGCGGATCCGGTTCCCCAGCAGACGATCTCCTTGTCGGCGCGTCTCCGGGCCTCGACGCACTTGCGGACCAGCGCGGGGATGACGTGGCTGGTGTGCAGGTCGAAGTTGTCGTGGGGCCCGTAGAGGTTCACGGGGAGCACGTACGAGCTCTTCAGCCCGTACTGGAGCTTGTACGCGTCGAGCATCTGCCACGCGGCCTTCTTCGCGACGCCGTAGGGGGCGTTGGTCTCTTCCGGGTACCCGTTCCAGAGGTTGTCTTCGGTGAAGGGGACGGGCGTGAACTTCGGGTAGGCGCAGATGGTCCCGACCTGCACGAAGCGGCCTTCGCGCTCGATGATCCCGTCCAGCCGCGCTTGTTCGATCAGGTGCAGGGCCATCGCCATGTTCGCGAAGAAGTACCGGCCCGGGTTGGCCCGGTTGGCGCCGATGCCCCCGACCTCCGCCGCGAGGTGGACGACGACGTCGGCCTTGCGCTGCCCGAACGCGGTGCGGTACAGGCGAGCGACATCGGTCGCGTTGGTCAGGTCCCAGTCCTTGCGGCGAGGGATGAAGATGTCCGCGTCGCGGACGCCCCGTGCGCGGAGGCGGTCGATCACGTGTCGGCCGAGAAAACCGGCGCCGCCGGTGACGATGATGCGCTTGTCTTTCCAGTCGTAGCTCATGAGGGTCTCGATCGTTGGGTGGGATCAGAACTGGAAGTAAATGAACGCCGCGTTTGCTGCGGGCCACAGGAAGAAGAAGACCACGGCCAGTGCCGCGTAGATCAGAGGGAGACGGGATGTGCGGGTATGGTCGAGGCGGTCGTGGATTCGGCCGCCGAAGTACGACCACGCGTGGAACACGCAGAAGGCACCGGTGAGCAGGATCGCGATGATGGGGTCTCCCCGGCCGACGCCCAGGGCCGAGAGCTCCAGCCGCCGGTCGAACAGGACAAACTTCTCGATGCAGTATCTCAGCTTGTCGAAGTCGGTGATGCGGAAGATCAGCCAACCGAGCATGACGAAGTACATGGTTACGAGCCAGCGCAGCACGGTGCGCGAAGCCAATGCCGGGTGCATTTCCCGCAGTTG
>JBMOHX010000128.1:0-9927 GCA_049317625.1 Phycisphaerales bacterium | reverse complement strand
AGCGGAAGACCATGCCCGACGCGGCTGTGCCGTTGATCAGCGAGGCCTCGACGCCCGTCAGCGACGCGAGGTTGTTGACCGCCTGCACGAGCGTCGAAAGCGGCTGCGTGGAGGCGACCGTGAGCACCTGAACCCCGAGCGGGCCCGAGATCTCGAGTGTCATCGCCGAGAGGGTCACGCCCGCGGGAGTGGTGGCGCCGTTGTAGAAAAGCGACCCGGTCTGCGCCGAGGTCACCACGTCCACATCCACGCGGAGGTTGGGCTGCCCGGCGAAGTTGGCGTTGAACACCCTGGCCGTTGTGATCGCGCTGCTTGCGATGCCGGAGAGCTCGTAGTCGAGCGAACCGTCGAGCAGCCTGAGGCCGCCGAATGTTGAGGTGTTGCTGATCCTCGTGATCGACTCGATCGCCGAGTCGATCTGCAGCTGGTTCGCTTCGCGCTCCGCCGCCGAGACCGCGCCCGTGTTGGCCGCCTCAACGATGAGGCTGCGGATCGAGTTCAGCAGGTCGTTCACTTCGGCGAGCGAGGACTCCGTCGTCGCGATCATGCTGCTCGCACGCTCGGAGTTCTTGATCCCCTGGTCGACGCCCTGGATGTCGGACCTCAACCGCTCCGAGATGATCAGGCCCGCGGGATCGTCCGCGCCCCTGTTGATCTGAAGACCCGTCGACAGCCGCTGCAGCCGGACATTCAGCTCTTTCTGCGTCCGGTTCAGGCTGTTCTGGGCGATCACGCTCGAGATGTTCGTATTGATTCGAGACATTGCAATCCTCCGTGACTGCTTGGCTGCAAGGTTGCGGCCCTCGCGGGGCCATTGGGTGCTCTGGTTGGTTTCGTTTCCCGGCTTACGTCACCCGGTCCCCCGAGTGCGGGCTACGCCCGCCTCGCCGCGGCCGCGCTGAGCGGCCGGACTCCCGCCCGCGCCGCTCCGGGCGGCTGGACGGTCTGCGCCGCCATCGGCGGCCCCGCGGTCAGCGTCGCCGCCCGCGTCTTTGTTCTCGCGGGCCCGGGGGACACGGGCGGAAGGGCCGCCACGTCACTCCCCGACATCCGGGCCGCGTCTTCGTTCTCCTGCTTGATCGCGTCGTAGACCTCTTTGCGGTGTACGGCAATGCGCGTCGGAGCGTTGATCCCAAGACGAACCTTGTCGCCGCGGATGTCCACCACGGTGATCTCGATGTCGTCCCCGATCATGATCGTCTCGTCGCGCTGCCGGGAAAGAACCAGCATGCTTGAGCTCCTTGCCCCAGTAGCCAAGGGCTTCCGTGCCCTGTGGGGTGCGGCCTGCGTTGCCCGCGCAGGGCATCTTGCCCTCGCGCCCGCCGGCCGCCGTCCTCTGTCCCGATGTTCTCTGTGACGTTCTGTCATTCTCGCCAACCCATCCCGCCGCGTTCGCTCACGCGCTCGCGGCCCGAGCCGACGTGGTCGCCGCCACCTTCATCAGCGGGTGCCGCGTCGTCCACCGCTTCTCGGCGAGCACCAGCTGCTCGCCCTCCTTCGTGAGGGTGTTGACCACCAGCGGGCCCTGAAGATTGCCCGTCAACTGCTCGTCCACCTTGTTCACGATCACAAACACCTGGGCGTCGTCGAGCTTGCTCAGCTTCAACTCCACCATCTGTTCCGGACGCACCGGGACCGAGTACTCCGGCACGAACAGCGCCGGATCAGTCACCACGAACGCCAGCGATGGCTCGTCCAGCGACTGCAGCCAGAAGAACGCCGCGTCCGTCCCCGGTTCCAGCAGGCAGAACCGAGTCGACCCCGAGAACCCCAGAAGGCCCTTGGGAAACTGGATCACGCGGTCCTCCGCGATCTCCAACGTACCAAACCGTGTCGTTCGCACTTCCATCGCGCGAGCTCCAACTCAAGGCCCCGTCCCGTGCGGACCGAACCCGGCGCATCCAAACGCCGGCGACATCCTGTCCTTCGATCCCCGCCGCGGCCTCGCACGGCGGGAGACGCATTTCCGAATCCCCGCGCCCGGGCTCTCGCCCGGACCGGTTTACCTCAAGTAGTCCAACAGGCTCAGCCTTCCGGCCGTCGACGTCGCCTGTAGCCCCGCTTGCAACTGAGTCTGAAGCAGGCTGAACCGCACCGATGCCTCCGCGTAGTCCGTGTCCCGCAGCTCGCTCCGAATCGACAGATCCAAGGTCTGCCGATCCGATTCCCGCGTCGAAGCCGACTCCACCCGCTGCACGTAACTGCCGACCTTCCCCCGCACTTCCGCCAACGCTCCGACCGATGTCTCCAACCCCTCAGCAGCAAGACGTATGCCATCCACGCTGTTGCTCGTCAGGGCTTCCCGAAGGTCCAGCAGCTGCGTGAAAAGGCTGTCGACGCGCACTTTCGCCCGGTCGGCACCGGTCAGTGTTGCGCTCGTCGCGTCGTACGTTCCTTCCAGCAGCCCAAGGTCGCCCGCCGCACCCGAGTTGTTCAGCCCCTCCACCCGCAGCGCACCCCCAAAGGTCGCGTCCTGCGTCAGCGTCAGCCCGTTGGTCGTCGAGGAAAGCCCCGCTGTCAACGCCGTCGACGGCAACCCCGCCGCCGCCAGCTCAGACTGGATCTCCGCGTTCACGCGCGTCAGCACGCTCTGCACGTCCGTCATGTCCTGAGGCCGCAGGTCGATCGTGATCCGGGTCCTCGCACCGTTCCCCAGCACAATCGCGAAGTCGCTGTTGAGGGCCCGGTCGATCGTGCCGCTGATGGGGTTCGTCACGTTGTCCACAATCCGAACGCCGGCACCGAAGTTGAAGTCCGCGAGCCGTGTCGAGTCGGTGAGCGAGCGGATCCCCAGCGCGGTCGCAGTGCCGCCCCCGCCCGAGACCTCCGACACCGACAGCGCCCGCGAGCTGTTGGTCGAGAGCTCGTTCACAAGGTCGATCCCGTTCCCGGCCTGGTTGATCGTGACCCGCACGCCGAGCTCCGCTCCCTCGATCAGACTCTTGATGTCCCCCAGCGTGCTCGCGCCCGAAAGGTCCACCGTCGCCGAGCGGCCCGCGTTGGTAAGCCGCAACGAACCCAGCGGCACTGCAAGCCCCGCCATCGCGCCGACCGGCGTGCGCCAGGTCAACCTCGCGTCCAGGGAGCCCCCGGAGGCCTGCGTGCTCGAAAACGCCACCCCCGAAAGCCCAAGGTCCTGCGCCGTCACGCCCGTCGAGTAGTCCGCCACGCTCAGCGTGTTGCCGGGCGCGAGATCGAACGTGAGCGAATCGCCAGAGATCGAGACCCCACCCGCACCCAGAACCGTGGTGGAGCTGTCATCCTCGTACTCCCGGATCGCGCCGTTGAAGGCGTCCAGGACATCGCCCACCGAGTCGGCGCCGGACAGGTCAACCCTGATCGTCGCGCCCCCGTTGATCGAGAGCGAGACCGCGCCGAGTTCAATAGGCAGCGACCTCGCGCCCGCGATATCCGAGAGCTTCGTATCGGTGGTAAGGTCCGGATCCAGATCAACGTCCCCGCGCACCCGCGTCGAAGTCCCCGCGAGCGCCTGAACCCCACCGAGTGTGATCGGGACCGACGACGCCAGCCCGGTGTCCGTGAGCAACCCAGTCCCCTGGCCCCGATACCGGTAGCCCCCGAGAACCGACTCGATCGGCGCGCGTGATGTCACTGTCCCGCCGAACACGTAGCCCGAGATCCCCTCGCGGTTCGCAGAGTTGAAGAGGCTCTGCAGCATCTGATCAATCACCACCGCCTGGTCCTCCCGCTCCGAAGACGACGAGGTGATGTTGATCTGCTCGGACGCGAGCCCCTTGGCCTCCAGCGCGAGGCTCGACACCTCGTTCAGCGTCGTGTCAATCACGCCCAGGGAAGCGGAAGCATGGGCCAGGTTGCGCTCCACCTGGCCGCTGCGTTCCAGCCTGTCGTCCAGCACCCCGACGATCGCCGCGCGGACCGAGTCGTCGCTCATCCGCTGGAGCGCTAGCCCGGACGAGATCTGCTCCTGCGCCCGCAGCAACGCGATGTTCGTCCGATTGATATTCGCCAGCCCGATGCGGCTGCTCATCAGCGTGGGAACCCGCGAGATGCCGGAAGGGGTCGTCATCTGCTTACACCAGGTTCAAGAGGGTTTGGGTCAGTTCGTCCGCCAGCGCGATCAGCCGGGCCGCGCCCTGGTACTGCCGCTGGTAGTTGATGAGGTTCACGGCTTCTTCGTCCAGGCTCACGCCGCTCACCGACGCCCGCTGCGCGGTCAGGCTCTCCGTGACCACCGTCGCCGCCTCCGACCGACTCTTCGCCGTCGCCGTCTGGTTCCCCACCGACTGCGCCGCGTCCCGCCACGCTTCGGAGATCGATCGATCTGAGAGCGCCGCGATCCTCAACGACTGCAACCCGGTGATCGCCAACGACGTCCCGTTCTCGACGAACCCGGCCTCCGTATCGCGCCCCCTCGCCAGCAGCGCCGGGTTCGACTCCAGGTCCGACCGCACCGCGATGTCCGCGCCGTTCGTCCCCGTGAAATACGCGTTCATCCCCAGCACAGCGAGAACACCCGACGAGTCCTCCGAAAAGGACATCTCCAGACCCTCGTCCGCCGTGACGACAAGCTTCCCCTCCGCATCAAAGCTCGCCCGCACACCCGAAACGCCGTTCAACGCGGCACGGATGTCCTCCGCGCTCGTATCGTCGGCGGTCCCGGGCAGCCCCGCCGCGGTGCGTCCATCGAGATCCACCGCAATGCGCCGAGACTGACTCGCCCCCGTCGCGGTGTTCCGCACCTGCACCACGAAACCCCCCGTCGTCGCGCCGAAGGGCAAGCCCCCAAACGTTTCATTCGTCGGATCGTTCAGCGGAACGTTCCGGTCCGCGACCCGAACGGTCCGCGACCCCGACAACGACGAGAATCCCCGCAGATTGCGACCCGTCGAGTGCAGCTTGTTCACCTCGAAGATCAGCCGAGAGGCCACGTCGTCAAGCGCCGAGATCGCCGAGTCCAGCGATCCCGTGCGTCCGTCCGCCAGCGCGCCGATCTGCCCGCTGGACACGTCGATCTGCGTCTGGCTCTGCGACACGAGGATGCGCGTTCGCACCTCCCCGTTCTCGTTCTCCCTGCGGATCTCAAGCCCGCGCGAACTCGAGCCCAAGACCACCGGCGTCGAGCCCACCAACACGTCCACACCCTGCTGGCCCCGGTCGACCACCGAGACTTCCAGGAGCGCAGAGAGCTCGGTGATGACCTGGTCGCGCTGATCACGCAGCACGTTGGCGGTCGATCCGCCGCCTTCCGCGTCGTAGATCGCCCCGTTCAACTCCGCCACCCGCGTCAGCATCTCGTTCGCCGATCGCACGACTTCGGACAACTGCTCGTCCAGCAACGTCCGTTGCTGCGACAGGTCCGACCGCAGCGACTTGACGAACGAGGACAACTTGGCCCCCTGGTTCACCACCGCCGCGGCCGATGCGCTCCCGTTCGATGCCTCCGACCAGGTCTTGAAGAACGACGAGAGCTCGCTCGAAAGGTCGTTGTCCCCCAGCTCGCCGAGGATGGACTCGATCTGAGAGAGAATCTGATGCTGCGTGCCCGCGGCGGCCTGGTCTGCGGTGCTCGTCCAAAGACGGCCGGTGAGCGCGTCGTCAACCTGCCGTCGCACGTCCCTGACCTGCACGCCCAGCCCGATGCTCGCGCCCTGGGTTGTTCCACCCCCTCGCTGAGGAGCGAGCGAAACGACCTGTCGCGAGTACCCCGGGGTCGTCGCGTTCGCCATGTTGTTGCCGGCAACCTGAATGGCCACTTGACTGGCACTCAGGGCCGACCGACCGATATTGAGCACGCTTGTAAGGCTCATAGGCGACTCACGAGACAACCCACCGGGTCACGACCGCAAATCCAATGCCGAAACAACAGACGGCCCCGCTTCGACCCGGCCGCGGCGGCCGTAGGTCTTGGCGTGGTTAAGGGTTCCGCAGACCTGCCGCGCGATCCCCTCCATGTGGTTGAGCAGCGATTCCGTCGCCCGCCGAACGACCTGCACCCGCTGGTGCACCGCATCGATCATCTGCCGAACGCGCTCGGCCATGGCGACCAGCCGCGGCGCCTCGCTCGTGAGCCCAGCGAGGGTGGAAAGCCTGATGTCGGTCCCGTAGGCCTTCATCAACTCCGGGCGACCCGAGACCGCTCGGGCCGCGATCTCCTTGCGCTGGCGTTCGAGTTCTGCTGCTCGGCCCCACAGGGGCCGCTGTGTCTCCACGGCACGCTGAATCCCCTTCGCGTCCGCGACGCGGATCGCGTGCTCATGGTCTTTCAGGCAGGTTTCGAGGCCCCCGTACAACTCAACCAGGCCACGCAGGAGCCCGTCCAGCTCGGCCGCCAGCGCGGGCCCGCTCAGCACACCGGTCGTCACGCGGCACCTCCTGCGCCCGCGGACTGCACCGCGGCCTTGCTTGTTCCGGCGTCGGTCCCCTCGACCTTCGCCCTCAGCCGGGACGCGACCGCTTCGACCAGCGGCCACTGGCCGGACTTGGTCATGCGGCGCGCCATCTCCGCATCGAGGAGGCCCCCAAACGTCTTCTCCGTGTCCCCAGGCCCGAAGGGCGGCGCGGCCTGATTCGAAGCGCGGATCCGCTCGAAGATGGGCTGGACGAGCGCGACCGAAATCAGCTGCTCCGCCGCGTCACGCGCGGCCGCGGCCGACCTGGGCGGCTCGCCCTCGGCGCGAGCGAGCACCTGCGCGAACGACTCGGATTCCGCTCGCTTCTGAGCGTCGCGGGCGCTGACGGTGCCGGCGGATTCCGTAGTCAGGAGTGGCTGGATCATCGGCGGAGCCTCCGTTTCGGAACTCAGTCCATCACGAGCTTGGCCTTCAACTGACCGCCCTTGTGGAGCATCTGGATGATGTTGATCTGCTCGTCAACCGGGATGTCGAGCTGCTCGAAGGCCGCGACCAGATCCGCGAGCCGCGCGGATTCCGTCGGTCGGGCGTTGAGCTTGATCTCGGTCCAGTCCCGCTGCTTGAGCACCGGGTTCTGCGCGGTCGGCACCGGCGGAGGCGTCACGGTCGTGATCGTCAGGTTCTTGTGGGTGATGGCCACCGGGCTGATGGTGACGTCGCCGGTGATGATGATCGCCCCGGATCGCGGGTTCATGATGACCTGCGCGGGCAGATCCAATAGCGCGTTGTTCACATCCGCCGAGAGCACATCGGCCAGGAACCCGGCCTTGTCCGCACGCTCAGACTCGGGGATGACCACCTTGATCGTTCGTGCGTCGACGGCCGTCGCCACCGCGGGTCCCTGCGGCTGCGCCTTCGCGTTGATCGCCGAGGCGATCTGGCTCGCCGATGCCCACCCCGAATAGGGCGCATCGATGATGAGGTTGAACTCGGGGCCCACAATCGCCATCTTGATGTCTTCGATCATCTTCGCGCCGCCCCGCACCCGAGCGGTGGTGGGGGTGGCACGGTCCTGGATTTCGATCAGCCCCTCCGCGATGGCGTACACCTCACTCGTGCGGAACGGGCCCCGCAGAGGGGCGAGGTAGAGCTGGCCCCCGGCCAGGCTGGTCGCGCTGTTGAGCACAGAGACCTGCACGTCCAGCTGATCGTCAGCCAAGGCACCCGCCGCCGGGACTCGGCAAGTCACGGACACCAACGCGCAAGCTTTGGAGTTCTTGAGCTCGTTCAGCGCAGAGACTGCGTTGCCGTTGTTCTCAAGCAGCATCGCCAGCGGCCGGGCCATCGCGAGCTCCTTACCGGAGTCTCCCGTTCCGCTCAGCCCGACCACAAGCCCAACCCCGCGCAGGACCGACTCGCCCTGCCCTTCAATGCGAACAAGTTCTTTCACGGTCGTGGCTTGAGCAACCGAACCAACGAACATCCATGCCGCGGCGACGAGTGTTCTCATGTGCATGCCGCCATCTACGCGAACGGCATGCCGCGGCAGTCAACCGCAAGACCACCCCGGCTCCCAACCTCCTCGCGATGCATCCGGTCTTTCAGGCCAGCGGCCTGAGCGTCAAGAGCCGGGGGTAGCGTCGGCTTTGCGACGCACCCCCGGAAACGCAAGCGCAACCGCTGGCACCGCGAAGCCGGTGCTCGTCACCACCGGCAACCTTCACCCGCTCAATCCGCGATGCCCTGACCCGAACGGGGACTCGTGCTCACGAGAAACAGCGTTCTGTGGCCTGACCAGAGTCGAGGAAAACCGGAGGGCTTGCCGACCACGCATCGCACGAACACGGATGCTCGTTCGCAGCTTCGCGGGACCGCCTGTATCCCTCCTCGCGATGCCAGTCCCTACTTCATGAAGTTCGGCCGGTGTTCCGAGAGGGATGGATCAGAGAGCCAAGTCGGCGGCGAATCGCCGCGGAGTTCCTTGAGGTAAAGGACGCCGAGGTTGGTCTGATCGCCGCGTTCGCGGAGCTGGCGTTCGGCGAAGCGGATGCGGTAGGGGATGGAGTCCCAGACCCGCGTGGAACCGTCATCCGACTCCGTCACGATCTGCGTCCCGTCCGGGGTAAACGCGGCAGCGACCACGACTCCCGAGTGCCCCTTGAGTTCGACCAGACTCTCGCCCGTCGCGGCGTCCTGCACCCGCACAATCTTGTCATCCGATACCGTGACCCTGCGCGTCCCGTCCGGGCTCACCGCGGCAGATTTCACCCAATCTGTCTGCCCCTTTCTTTCGGCCGGACTCGCGTCTCTCGAGGCGTCCCACAGCCGAGCGATGCCGTCATCTGATGCCGTGACGATCCGCGTACCTTCTGGGCTGAACGCGGCGGAAAACACCGTACCCCCTTCTCCCTCAAGTTCCACCACGCTCGCTCCTGTTGCCGCGTCCCACACCCGTGCGGTCATGTCATTCGACGCCGTGACGATCCGCGTCCCGTCTGGGCTGAACGCCGCAGAGTTCAACCACGCCGTGTGCCCCCTGAGTTCCGCGACGCGAACGCCTGTCGCGACGTCCCAAACCCGCGCGGTGCCTTCATCCGACGCCGTGAAGATCCGCGTCCTGTCTGGGCTGAACTCGGCGGAGGCCACCGACTCCGTGTGACCCTTGAGTTCCACGACGCTCGCGCCTGTCGTCGCGTCCCGCACCCGCACGGTCATGTCACTCGATACCATCGCGATCCGCGTCCCGTCTGAGCTGAACGCGGCGAAGGCCACTGACTCGATGTGCCCCTGGAGTCTCGCCACACGCGCGTCTGTCCAAGCGTCGCACACCCATGCGGTCTTGTCCTCCGACACCGTGACGAAATGCCGCCCGTCTGGGCTCAACACCGCCGACCCCTGGTTAAAGTGCCGACTCGCGCGCGTTGAGACGTCCCACGCGCCGACGACGCCATCATTCCCGGCCACCACGACGACGCGCGTCCCATCTGGGCTGAACGCAGCGGAGTCCAGCCCTCCCAAGTACTCCCCGAGGACTGGGGCCAGACTCGCGCCTGTCGAGGCGTCCCAAAACCGGGCGAAACCGTCGCCCGACGCCGTGAGGATGCGCGTCCCGTCTGGGCTGAACGCCGCGGAAGACACTCCCCACGTATGGCCTTTGAGTTCCGCCACGCACTCCCCAGTCACCGCGTCCCACACCCGTGCGGTCTTGTCCATCGACGCCGTGACGATCCGCGTACCGTCTCGGCTAAACACCGCGGATTCCACACTGCGGGTGTGCCCCTTGAGTTCAGCGAGGCTGCTGTTGGAGCCCGCCTTGATCCAGTTCCACTCCCAGCCGCGGAGGCGGCCCGGGCAGGCACTGAGGAGTTCTCGCACCCGATCAAACTGCCGGGCCTCCATCGCGGCCGCGGCCATTCCAACATTCGCGACATACACGATGTACTCGATCGTCGCGTTCGCCCTCGCCTCGTTTCGCCCGACAGCTGCGACACCCTGTCCGCGAGAGCGAGACAGCGCCGCCGACGCCGCCGCAATCAGCTCCCTCCGACACAGTCTGACGTACTTCCGCAGTCGATACGCCGCGGACTCCGGACCC
>JBMOHX010000127.1:0-9965 GCA_049317625.1 Phycisphaerales bacterium | reverse complement strand
CGCCGGAAGCTCGTTGGCCATGTGGAGGCCGTCAAGGACCCGCGTTTCATCAAACCGATCGGGGTCGGACTCGTCGGGCATCGCAACGACCCGAGAGAGCAGGATGGCCGTGCCCGCGCTCCTTTCGTCCCCGACGCCTCGCTCGAGCCCAACCTTGATCCGCGCCGACTCCCGGCACTCGGCGCGGCATGAGGCGGGCGAGCCCGAGCCTCGCGACGCGCCATGCTTCTCATCGCTTCGTCACCTTCACCAAGCCCGAAGTTGCCGCCATCCTCCGCTCACCGCCGCGGGTTGCGCGGGGTGCCTTGGCGCGTGGAGCGTGGGGGGCGAGGGGGGTAGGGGCCGGCTGGTGGCGAGGACCGGCCTGTGCCCGGATGGTCCGGCGTGGGGTCTTCAGCCGGGGGCGGCTCGGTCGCGGGCGGGAGCTCGGCAAACGGAACCGGCTGGGGTGGGGCTTGCGGTCCGGCGCTCGGCTGCCCTTCGGCCGGCTCGGGGGAGACCTGCTGGACATCAAGGCGCGCGAAGATGAGGCGGCCGGCGGAGGTCTGGAGGGCCGACGTCACCGTCATGTCGACTGTCTGCCCGATCGATCCGTACCCATTCTCGGCGACGATCATGGTGCCGTCGGGCATGTAGCCCACAGCCTGGCCCGCCTGGCCACCGGGCTTGATGAGTTTCACGGTCAGGCGTTCGCCCGGCACGAGCGCCGGCTTCAGCGCGTTCGCGAGGTCGTTGATGTTGAGCAGCGTGATGTTCTGGATGGTCGCGACCCGCGCGAGCCCGGTGTCGGTGGTGACGATGATCGCCGAGTGCGTGCGGGCGTACTCGACGAGCATCTGGTCAACGGCCTTGCCGATCACGGGCGACTCGTCGATCGAAACGTCCAGCCGCGGCTGGCGCTGAAGGCGCGAGACGATGTCGAGCCCGCGCCTGCCTTTGGTGCGGCGGATCGGGTCGGCGCTGTCGCTCAGGGCCTGGAGTTCGTCGAGTACAAAGTGCGGGATGACAATGGGCGCGAGCAGAAAGTTCGTGGGCGCGATGTCGGCGATGCGGCCGTCGATGAGCGCCGAGGTATCGAGCACCAGCGGGCGTACGCCGCGCATCTGCTTCGAGAACTCGACGTACGGGATCACGAGGCGGAAGTCGTCCTGGGTCTGGAGGACCGTGGTGACGCCGAGGTAGGAGAAGCTGATGCCCAGGAGGACCTTGATCGTCGCGATGAGCGTGTCGGCGGCTTTGATGTCGTAGGACTTGACGATGACATCGATGATGAACCCCAGCGCGACGGTGGCGAGCAACGCCGCGAGGAGGCCGACGAAGACCGCGAAGAGCGTGGAGACCCGCTTGCGGGGGGTGAAGAAGTCGACCGCGAGAACCACGCCCGCCATGATCGTGGCGACGGCGAGGGTGACCTGCCAGGCGATCGCCCGTTGGATCTCGCTCGCGGTGCTCTTCTCTGTCACAACGAAGATGCTGAGGAAGGTGACAGCGAGAAACAGCACCAGGAAGGCGACCCTGATTCCTCGAAGGAAAAGGGCCCTGCGGCGCTGCTCCAACTCGTACGGGCTTGGCTGGCGGGGCGTTTCGGTCACCGTGAAAGTGTACCGGGGGCCTGAGACCGGCGCTGGCGGGATCCCAACAATAAGCGTTCCCCGGGGGTCGGCGCGTCGCGCGGCCCGGGGGCACTCCTGCGAGGCGTAGCTATGACCGGTCCCAGTGTGTCGTCACTCGTTGCCCCTGTGTTTCTGCGGTTGGTGCTCGGCGCGACGCTGCTGTGGAGCGGGATCGGGCTGCTCTCCGCGAAGATGAGCGTGCAGGGCGAGCGTGCGGCGATCCTCGCCAATCTCGGTGCCGTGCCGCAGACCACTCCGGTCTTGCCCGATACAACCCCCGCACCCATACCGCCCCCGGCCGCCACGCCTTCGGTACCGACGCCGAGCAAGCCGCCCGCGCCGCAGACTCCGGAGAAGCCCAAAGACACCGGGCTCGAACTGCCCCCGTTGATGCAGACGGCACCGGCTCCCGCGCCGCAGGAGCAGCCCGCGGCCCCCACCAAGACCTACACAGCCGCGGATTTCCCGGCGCCGCTCGAAGTCGCGCGGTTGCACAGGGTCGTCCTCCAGATTCACGACGCGGCGAGCCCCGCGGCGCGTGCAGATGGCACGACGCCGTCGCCTTTGTGGCCGGGCGCGATGGCGCGGGGCCGCTGGCCGGTGGTGCTCGCGTGGGGCGTGTCGATCGCGACCCTGGTGGCGGGGGCGTTCCTCTTTGTCGGACTCTTCACGCGGCTGAGCGCGCTGATCGCCGCGCTCGCCGTTGGGGTGACGCTGTGGCTCGGGATGATCGTGCCCGCGATGATCTCGGGGACCGCGCAGTTTGGCTTTGTTCCCGCGGGCGGCCCGTGGGACCTGAACGCCGCGGGTGAGTCGGTGCACGCGGGGTTCTCGTGGATGCTTCTGCAGGCGGCCTCAGCGCTGGCGCTGTTGTTCGCCGGGCCGGGGTACCTGAGCCTCGATCGCATCCTGTTCCCGGGTGGAGGTCGCGAGAGCGAGCCGCGGGCCAAGGCCGCGCCTGCGCGGCCGCTGCCGGGGGACTGATTTGGTCCTACCAGCCCGAGGTGTCAACCTCCGCGCCATCGAAGTCGCGGCCCTGGAGCCCGCCGCGCGGCCAGCGGAGGTAGCCGGTGCATGTGATGGAACTGGCACCCCCGGCCAGCGGTGGGTCCCAGACCGAGGCGGGCCGGTAGGTATAGGACAGCGGGAATATCCGGGACTGAAGCGCGGGGTCCGCGCCCATGTTGTACGTGGAGGCTGCCCGCGTCCGGGTGTGCCCGTCCGCCGCGAGGACCAGCGGTATCGCGTCGGGCTCGGCGTGCCAGCGCGGGCGCGAAGCGAAGTGGCGGTCGTTGGAGTCGAACACGTGGACTTTCTGCGATGGGTAGCGCACCTCGGACATGCGGCGTGGGCCAAGGTAGTTGCCGTAGTCCGTGGTGGCCTGGAAACTGTTGTGGTAACCGATACAGGTGACACCCCCGTAGGCGCCGGTGCCGAACCTCCGATCGAGCTGGCCGAAGTGGACCTGGAACTCGTAGCTCGACGAGAACGCCCAACGATCGCCGGGGGTCTGGCGGCGGGCGGTGGTCAACCGAACAGGGTCGGCGGGTGAGATGAAGTTGAACGAGGGAAGCTCGATGGCCGCGTAGTCGGCCAGCACCAAGTGCGTGTAGTACGCGTGGGGGGCCCACCCTTCCTGCATCGGGAAGCTGGGTTGACCGGTCCGCCTGCGGATGATGTCGACCGCCTGAGAGGCCCAGGGTGTGAGTCCTTCGATCGCTCCCAAGGTTCGGCTTCGAAGGTCCGCGAACTGGGTGTTGGGCTCCACCCCGCGGGTCCACGAGAAGTACGGCGCGTAGTCCTGGTTGTCGGCGTTGTAGCTCGCCGAAAGGGCCGCGATGTGGTGGAGGTTGGCGAGCGAAGACGACAGTTGCGCGGCGACTCGTTGCTTCCGAGCCCCGGGCAAGAGCAAGCACACGACTACCGAGAGGAGCAGGAGGACCGTCAGCAGTTCGGCGGCGGTGAAGGCTCTGCGGCGCATGACCGAGTCTACCTTCCTTTCGTCGTTCTACCAAGCGATCGTATCAATGTCCGCGCCGTCAAAGTCTCTGCCTTCGAGGCCGCCGCGGGTCCAGCGGAGGTACCCGTTGACGAGGCTGGATGCACCCGGGGGGATCGGCGGTTCGTTCGCGGTCGGCGAATAGGTGTATTGGAGCGGCGCAAGGGACCGTGGCGAGGTTGCCAGGAATCCGGGCGTGCACTTGCCGGCGTTGCGGACGGCCACGTTGCCGTCGGCCGCGAGCACGAGCACGCGCGACTGCGCGAAGGCGAAGTAGATCGGGCTCGGCGAGAAGTGACGCTGGGCCCGGTCGTACACGTACGCCTTCTGCGCCGGGTATCGGATGTCGGCCGCCAGGCGCGGGCCCAGCGTGCCCGGGGCGATGCTCGCGGAGAACTGAAAGGTCGAGTGCAAAGAGCCTTGCACGACCCCCGAGTAGAGCTGTCCGGCGGACGCACGCTCCACCTGCCAGAAGTACGGGTTGATCTCGTAGCTCGACGCGAACGCCACCCGTTCGCCCGGCATCTGCTGACGCGCCAGGCCGAGCTGCGCCGCGTCGGCCGGTGAGATCGCATCGAAGTCCGGCAGCGACGCCCCCGCGTAGTCGGAGAGCACAAGGTGCGAGTACAGGATCTGAGGAACCCAGTTGTTGACGATCGCGAACTGCGTCTGCGACGAGCGGCGGCGGATGATGTCGACGGCCTGCGCGGCCGCGGCGACCAGGTCGTTGCCGTTCAGGGCCGTCACCCGGAGATCAGCAAACTGCGAAGGCGGAGCGACCCCGCCGCGCCAGGAGAACGCGGCGGTCCGGTCCTGATTGTCTGCGCTGTAGCTGCCCGAGAGCGAGGACCAGCGTTCGAGGTTGGCGGTGGACGAGGCGAGTTGCGAAGCAACGACGGCCCGTCGCTGGGCGAGCGCAAGTGCGCTGGCGACGACGATCGCGAGAACGATCAGAACCAGCAACTCGATCAGGGTGAAACCTCGCCGATTCATGGCAGCTCTCCCGAAGGGTGATCGGGTGTACCGGTGACGGCGTACCTGGGTTGCCGGGTTTGGGAGACTGTTCTCGCAAGATCCCGCAACCCGCGTGGACCCGGCCTGTATACTCGGCGAAGCGCCCATTCGGGGCGATTTCGATGAAAGGACCATGCCATGTCTATTCACTCGAAGCCCCGCTGGGTGGTCCTCGCGCTCCCGCTGGTCGGCGTCGCCGCGGCCCAAGGGGGAGTGTCGGTTCGAGCGGTCGCGTACACGGGGGCACCGACCCCGGTCGCTGGCACAACGTACGCCGCGGTCTCGGACCCAGTGATCAGCGAGCGCGGGGTGGCAACCTTCTGGGCTCGGTTGGCGGGCGAGGGCGTGACGACGGCGAACGACGGGGCGTGGCTCTCGGACCGGAGCGGGGCCCTGAGCCTGGTGGCGCGTGAGGGCGCGGCGTTCGAGGGCGCGACGGTGGTTGCGCTGCCGTCGCTGGCGATGAACGACACCGACGTGGGCCTGCTGGTGCTGTCGCTGCAAGACGCGACCACGGGGAGCAACACCAATCTGGCGATGGCGTTCTCAGATCTCGAAGGTGGTGCCGAGGGGACGCTGCAACTGGTGGCGCGCGACGCGGCGGGGCAAGCACCCACGTACAACATCCCCGGTCGGCCAGCCTTTGCCGTGGGGCGGAGCGGGTACTGGACCGAGGGGCTCGCGATCAGAGGTTTGGGCTCGCCGGATCCGATCGTCACACGCTCGCCCGTGCCCGGCATCGAGCTGCTCGGGGGCGCGGCGACGTGGCGGTTCAACGGCCTCGGCGAGCCGGGCGCAAACGACCTGGGTGAGCTCGTGTTCTGGGGGGCGGCGGGCCCGAATAGCGGCGGAGGTTCCGCCAATGCTCCGCAGAAGACCGGGTTGTGGCGAAGGATCCCGGGCGAGGCACCTCGGCTGCTCGTGGGTGAGGGGCAGCAGGTCGTGGGGAGCCCCATCGGGCAAATGTGGTCTTCCTTCGGCTCACGGCCCGTGATGGTGGGCGACGGTTCGGTCGTGGTCTGGGGCAAGGTTGCGGGGACGGGCGTCACGACCGGCAACGAGACTTCGCTGATGCACATCGCCCCGGACGGCCGCGTGAGCGGGCGGGTGGACGCGGGGGAGGTGTTCCCCGGCGCGGCGGGCGAGCGTTTCGGCGCGATCCCGCAGTCGTTCAGCGTGAACTTCGGGCGGGGCGACGTGGCGATCGTGGTGCCGATCAGGGGAGCCGCGCCGGGCGTAAACACGGCGCTCCTGTTGGCGACGGACGGCGAACGGCGAGTGTTGGCCCGGCGCGGAGATCAGGCCCCGGGCTTGGTCTCTGGAGTTGTCTGGGATCACTTCCAGAAGCCGGCGATCAACGACGCGGCTCGGGTGGCGTTTGTCGCGATGGTGCGCGGCGAGGGCGTGAACTCCACGAACAACACGGTGCTCTACGCGACAACCCGGGATGGGGGCCTCACCCCGGTGGTACGAACCGGCGATCTCTTCGTGCTGCCCGACGGACCGGCCAAGACCATCCGGCGTGTGATCTTTCAGGAGGAATCCGCCTCTCTCGGGCGGCGGGCTTACACGCTGGGCGGGCAGATCATCTTCGGGCTTGAGTTCACCGACAACACCGAGGCCATCGTCGTGGGCAGCATCGACTGCCTCTCCGATTTCAACGCCGATGGCGGGGTGGACGGCGACGACATCATCGCGTTCTTCACAGCCTGGGACGCCGGACTGCCGAGCGCCGACGTGGACGGCTCGGGCTCGGTGGACGCCGACGACACGGTGGTCTTCTTCGCGGCCTGGGACGCGGGGTGCTGACGCCGGAGCGCCGAAGCGGCGTAAATGGCAAAGCGATAAAGCGAAAAGCAGCAAATTCGAACCAGCGGAGTGCGTTCGGGGTGCTCTGCGGGTGATCGCGCACGGCGGTGTTGTGTACACTTTGCGGCCGACGACGTCCCTTGCGCCGGAGCGGGGGGCTTTGGAGTCGGGCGCATGTGGGGGGCACTTGGATGACCATGATGCAAGCGAACGCCGCGGGGACGACCGGTGACGGCAGCGTTGGTGCGCCTCTCGCGCAGTTGGTTCGGGAGCGCGTGGCGCGAACGGTCGTCGGGCAGGACGCCGTGGTCGACGCGATCCTGATCAGCCTGCTCACGGGCGGGCACCTGCTTCTTCAGGGCGTGCCCGGTCTGGCGAAGACGCTGCTGGTGAACGCGGTCTCGAAAGCGATCGACCTCGCGTTCGGCCGCGTGCAGTTCACGATCGACCTGCTGCCCGCGGACATTCTCGGCGCGGAGATCCTGGACGAATCGACGCGCCAGTTCCGGCTGTGCAAGGGCCCTGTGTTCACGAACCTGCTGCTGGCCGACGAGATCAACCGCGCGACACCCAAGGTGCAGTCCGCGCTCCTCGAGGCCATGCAGGAGCGGCGGGTGACGATCTCCTCGCACGCGCTCAAGCTGCCCGTGCCGTTCCTCGTCATCGCGACGCAGAACCCCATCGAGCAGTCGGGAACATTCGAACTGCCCGAGGCGCAGCTCGACCGCTTCATGCTCTGCCACCGGCTCCACTACCCGACGAAGGAGCAGGAGACCGAAGTGCTGCGGCGGTCGCTCTCGCTCGGGCTGGCGCGCGACGGCGGCGGCGCGGTGCCCCGCACCGCCTTCGACGCGATCGAGCAAGAACCCGTCGTGCGACTGAGCGAACTCTCCGAGGCGATGGCCAAGGTCCAGCAGGTGCACGTGAGCGAAGTCTTCCTCCGCCACTGCGTGGACCTGGTCGACCGCACGCGATCGTGCGACGAGCTCGAGCTCGGGTGCTCGCCGCGAGCCGGGATCGCGCTGGTGCAGGCCGCGCGTGCGCGGGCCTTCATCCACGGGCGGAGCTACGTGACGCCCGACGATCTCTTCGCGCTCGCGCCGGACGTCATGCTGCACAGGATGCGGCCGACCTACGAGGCGCAGGCCCGGGGGCGGACCACGCGTGCGATTCTCGATGAGCTGATGTCGGCCGGTTGATGAGCACCATGAACGTCGAGGAGACCCACACCCCTCCGCCGTTCGAGCTGGCCGCACGCCAGTTCGAGATCGGTCTGCGCCGACTCGCCGACGATCTCACCTACGGAATGGAGAACTCCCGCTACGTCGGCAGCGGGATCGACTTCGCGCAGACCCGCCCGTACATGCCGGGCGACTCGGTCCGAAGCATCGACTGGAAGGTCACCGCCCGCACCCGGCGCGTCCACGTGAAGGACTACGAAGCACCCAAACGCGCGTGCGTGTTCATCATCGTCGATACCTCCGCCTCCATGGCGGTGAGCAGCACCGGGCTCACCAAGCAGGCCGCGGCGGTGTGGGCCGCGGGCGCGCTGGCGATGGTCGCGTACCGGCGGCGGAACCCTGTCGCGCTCCTCAGCGGGGGCGACCGCGGGCACTTCCCGCCGCCGTCGTTGCTGAGCAGCGCGCTGTACCGGTCCATCGAGCAACTGCGCCACGAGCGACCGCGAGAGAAAACCGGGATCGTGGAAGCCCTGTCGCGCGTCCGCCGCGCGGCCCAGCGTTCCAGTCTCGTCGTGGTTGTGAGCGATCTCCACGAGGACAACGCGACCGACGAGATCATCTCCGTCGCGCAGCGCCACGATTGCATGGTCATCCGGCCCATCGACCCCGCCGAGCTCCGCCCCCTCCGAGCGGGGTTCGTCCGGATCTGCGAGGCCGAGGGTGACGGGACGTTCATCGGCGGCGGGGGCGCCGGGCTGCTCACCGAGGAAGCGCTCTCGCGACCTCTCCGGCTGGCCGAGGGCGCCGTGGCGCACGTCGAACTTTGTACCGATCAGCCCCTGGTCGCGCCGCTGCGCCGGGCCCTCAACGGCCGCGCGGGAAGGAGGCTGGCGCGATGAATCACACGGCGATCATCGTCATCACCGCGAGCGCGGCGGCATGCTGGGGTCAGGACACAGGCCAGCTCAGCGTCGGCGTCGAAGCGCGGCACGTCTACCGGGCCGCGGCTGTTCTGCGCACCAAGCCGGTGGCGCACCGCCAACCGCTGCTGGTGCGGATCGCCGACGCGCGGCCCGATGGCGACGCGTACCTGTACGACCTGCGCGCCACCGCGATGGTGCCGGGGGTTCACGATCTCCGCACGGCCCTCGAGCGCGCCGACGGAGGCGCGATGGACGATCTGCCCCTCGCGACCATCGAGGCCGTGAGCGTGCTCCCCAAAGCGCACCGGGGCGTGGACCCGCGTCCCGATCCGGCGCCACCCGCCCTCGGCGGGTACCGATCGCTGGCGATCGCGGCGGGCGTGGTGTGGGGCGTGCCGGTCCTCTGGTTCGCGGGTCGGGCGATCTTCCGAAGACGCCGCGCGCCGGTTGCCGCCCAGGCGATCGCGCCCCCGACGCTCGCGGATCAACTGCG
The DNA here is from genome assembly GCA_049317625.1 of Phycisphaerales bacterium. Lineage (GTDB taxonomy): Bacteria > Planctomycetota > Phycisphaerae > Phycisphaerales > UBA1924 > JBEIUO01. The sequence goes on along the minus strand of JBMOHX010000127.1, from coordinate 933 downwards.
CCCGCTGGTCGAAGCCGCGATCGCCGGCACCGCACCCGTCGAGGATCGCGCTCGTCTGGAGCGGTTGCTGCTGGCGCACTGGCGCGAACGGCTGTCCATCAACGCGGCAACCGCCCGCGAGGCGCTCGCCGTGCTCAAGGCGCACCCGGAGGCGGGGGCGATCCTGCGCGCGGTCGAACACTGGTTGCACAAGCCCAGAGCCGAGGGCGAGGCGGGGCCGGACATCTCGGCGCTGCTCGCGCCCTACCGGGGATCGCCGGTGGTGGGCGCTGTGCAAGAGGTCGAACTCAAGCCCGTGAGCACCCGGATCACCGGTAGCAAGCGGGGTGAGCCGTGAGCTTCTCGAACCCCTGGGTGCTGCTGCTGCTGGTCGTGCCGATCGTCGCCGCGGTCTGGGAGTGGAGACGCTCGGGCCATCGCGTGCGCGTGCCGGTGGACGGTGTTCGCTCGCGGGCCCGCCCGGTGACCGCGACGGCGCTCCGCGCCTGCGGCGTGCTGCCCGCACTGGTGCTCGCGCTGGTGATCGTGATCCTCGCGGGCCCCAAGCGCATGGGGCCGCCGGGTCAGGCGCGCCTGCTTACAAACATCGAGATCTGCCTCGACGTGTCGGGCAGCATGTCGTCGCCGATTGCTGGGGGGCAGCCCAAGTTCAAGGAAGCCGTGCGCGCGATCGACTACTTCACCCAGCGGCGCGCGGGCGACGCCATGGGCCTGACGATCTTCGGGCTCGACACCGTGAGATGGGTGCCGCTGACGCGCGACGTGAACGCCATCCGTCTCGCCGCCCCCTTCATCGATCCGGCGACGCTCCCGGGTGTGCTCGGCGGAACCGCGGTCGCGCGAGCGGTGCGATTCTGTCGCGACACCCTCCTTCTTGAGAAAGAGGGCGACCGGCTGATCCTGCTCATCTCCGACGGGCAGTCGAGCGACCTC
>JBMOHX010000126.1:0-10021 GCA_049317625.1 Phycisphaerales bacterium | reverse complement strand
CCAGCGGCGTGCCCCTGCTCACCTGCCTCCAGGGCGGCGGCTCCCTGTGCATCGGCGGTGGCGCGACCTTCGAGGTGTGCGCGAGCGGTGCCGGTACGCTCTCCTTCCAGTGGTTCAAGGTCGGCCGCGGTGCTCTGACCGACGGCGCTCGCACCGCCGGCGGCGCAGGCACCGTGTCCGGTGCCCGCACCTTCCAGTTGGGAATCACCGGCTTGTCGGTCGCCGATGCCGGACAGTTCTACTGCGTGGTGAGCAACGCCTGCGGCTCGACGCCCTCCGCCGCTGCAGCGGCGTCACTGTGCCGTGCGGACTTCAACTGCGATGGCGCGCTCGACAGCGACGACGTCATCGGCTTCTTCTCGCTCTGGGACAACGGCGTCCTACAGGCGGACGTCAATGCCGACGGCGGAGTTGACGGCGACGATGTCGTTGACTTCTTCGCCACCTGGGACAGCCAGGGCTGCTGATTGTTGACACAACCCCGACCGCCGCGTCGACAGGCGCGGCGGCCGCTTTCGGAGACAGCGCGGATCGACGCGATCGAGCATGAAGGGCATGCGTCGGAGCTCGGCGCGCCTAGAGTTCCGGTGGATCTTTGAAAACTGGGGCCGATCTGGATTCGACTGGGCAGGGAAGGCGTTGTCGTCGCGCGTCGTGGAGCATGAAGGCCACGTAAAAAGCATGCAACACATTGATTGCTGAGCGCAACTTCGCTCTCGCGGCCTAATACTGGCCACGCGGTTCTCACCGACGCCTGATAGGGCGGGAACCGAAGACATCAGGCTAGCAGAGATCCGCCGCACTCGGGGGTCACCCTGCGAAGCAATACCGGGTGCTGGTCTGGGAGGAGGCAGCCGTTGGCCGCCAACCAGACGAGACTAAATCCTCGGCTACACTCGTAGAAGCGCTTCGCTGACTGTCACAGGACGGGGGTTCAATTCCCCCCGGCTCCATTCTTGGTTTCCTCTCGTTCCACACCCATCCGCCGAGAGGCGGATGCTCGTGTTTTTGGGGGGCCCCGCTCAGCACCCCGCCTCGAACCGCTCGAAGAACAGGATCACATCGTCCGCGTCCACGCCCCCGGAGCCGTCGACGTCCGCGAGCGGCTCGCCCACATCCCACGCCGCGAAGAAGCCGATGACGTCCTCGCCATCGACGCTCGCGTCTTCGTCGAAGTCCGCGACGCAGTCGATGCTCGCGACCACGATCGCGCCGCTCTCGTCTGTGAACTCCACCACGAACGCGAGCTGCCCGCCCGCGGAATAGCCCACGTGTCCCGCGGTGTCCGTCTCGTGCGCGAAGACGACCCGACGAACAGCACGAGTTTGACCGGTCGGCGTCGCGAAGAGGTCGCCGCTCCGCATCACCGGCACAAGCTCGCCGCGCCGCGAGGTCGCGTACAGCACGTGCTCGTTCGCGCGATCGAAGCCAACGCCCCGCACCTCCGCCATGAACGCGACCCGCCCCGCGGCGTTGACCACCGGGGCCCGCAGCGTTTCCAGCGTCACACCCTCCGGCAGCCCGGGGGCCTGATCGCCGCGCCGAGCGAGAACCTCGACCTTTGCGTCTTTCACGAACGCCAGCACCATGTTCCCGCCGACGGGCGCGTTGCGCACCGATGCGACGAACGCCGTGTCGCCGCGGCTGTTGCTTGAGACCAGCGCTGGGATCGGCCCGAACTCCTGGCCCGGCGCGCCGGGGACGGCGTCGCCCGCGCGGAGCATCCACGCAACAGACGCGCACGGCTCGCTTCACCTGCATCAACGACCTGCGCGGGGACCCCGCGTGCGGAACCAACGGAGTGCGGATCATCCGGTCGCCGCTCGGCATGCCGACCCCGGGACCGGAGTAACCGGTCCCTTTCGCGATCCGATGTGAAGCCAAGCCGGTCGGCGTGGACCGTGGTTCACGTGTGACTTTCGCTTGAGGCCAGGGGGTTCGGCGCGATCCGCGTGCACACTCCCGGGTGCCGCGCCGCTGGTCGGTGACCGGGTTGTCCGGAGTTCCATCGGAGGCGTGGGTCGCTGCATGGCCGGCGTCGACGTCACCGCGGTCGGTCACGCGCCGGCCAAGAGCCGCACGATCCGCCGGGCCGACTGCACCACGTGCGCGCCGATTTTGAAACGCTTCACCCAGATGCGGACTGTCTCCGCATCGAGCCAAGTTGAGGGAACAGTCGCGGGCGCCTCGGCACGCGTGGGCATCGTGCCGCGAAGCGGGCGCGGCACCGGGAGCGATACCCCTCGCCGCGGGAGGGAGGCGAACGGTGATTGGGGGTCAGCGGCGGCGCCGCAGATCGAACCGCCCCGCGGTGTCGCCGTCGTCGAAGACGCCAACCAAGTTGGCTCCGTACGCCTCCATGAATCCGGTCACGCGGATCGGCGCATACCCCGGGTACCGAACAACGCCGACGAACGAGCCTCCGCCGTCGAGCGAGGCCGTCAGGGTTCCGCTCAACCGGAGCGCCCTGTTGGTGATCGTCCCGGAGACATCGCCGAGGGCATTCACGCCCACAGCAAGCGCGCCTCGGTCGCTCCCACCAGACCACGTGCCGCTCCAGTTGCCGGCCAACCGCGCGACGTCTTGCTGATCAGGGAGAGCGCCAGCGCGGAAGGAGTAGGTTCCCTTGAACACCGCCGACAAGAGCTGCACGAAGCTCCCGCTCATCTTCCCGCCTGAGGCCTTGAGTTTGGAGACGAACGGGTCCGCGGCGCGGCCCGGATAGTCGACCAGCCCGTAGAAGTCGCCCTGCGGGGTCACACGGCCCGTGATGGGGCCGCGGAGGTTGTGGGTGAGGTTGTGAACGAAACCCTCGACACTACCCGACGCATCAACTGTGACCTGCTGGTTCCCGATCTCTCCGGTTCCCTTCCACGTCCCGCCCCACGTGCCCGGCGTCCCGCGCGGTGCGCCGCCGACCCCTCCGGTTGGATCGACCTTGAGCGTTGACCGGAAGACCTCCCCGTTGCTGGCTTGGGTCGTGGAGAGTCGCAAGGACTGCCGCGTGAGCGTTGCCGCGCCCGAGAGGGTCTGCGTAGCGGCCCGTTGGTAGTCCACGCGCGCCGAGAGTTGGCCTGTGGACTGAACTTGGCCGTCGAGATCGCCCCAGTCGCCGAGGGTCGAGTTGATGACGACACCCGTTGTGCCGCCGTTGGCGTCGATGGTCGCGTAGATGCGGCCCTTGTAGCCCCCGCCTTGCCAGTCGCCCACCCAGTGGCCCTGGAAGGGTGATTGGGCACGGGCACTTGCACCCAGAATGCCCATCATTGAGACAACCGCCCAGACCATCCATCGGATCATGTGCATCGCGCACCCCTTTGATCGCGCGAGTATAGACGTAACGGGATTTCGGAACAAGCCCGAGTTGTGTCCCTTGCCCACTCCCTTGTCAGCACGACACGGGCGCAGGTGGGACCCCCCACGCCCGCGCGGGCGGCCGGGTCGGGCGGTGCCGAGCTTGTCGTGTCGTCGGTCCCGTCTCCACACGCTCCGTGAGCGTGCGTGGAAAAACGATGGGTACGCTGCGACAGCGGACAACAGCGCGAACGGGAACGGATGAGGTGACGGTGCGTTCGGTCGTTGGCGAAGGGCGCGGCGGTGGAGTGCTCGTCGCAAAGAATCCGGTTGCGATCCACCCAAGTTGAGAAGAGGCCATTCCCGTCGACGTCGCGAGGTGCAGCGGCTCTACATTCGTTGACATCGAAGCCTGGGTCGACGAGTTCTTCAGCGGCCGTGCCAAAAGATCCTCGCCGCGTCACGCGAGCGAGAATCCAAGTTGATTGCCGAATCAGCCGACGCGTTGAATGCCACGAGAGAGTTCCGACTGGCGCGGGTCGATGAGTTCATACTCCGATGTACATGCGGCCCGCCCCAACATGCTCTGTCGCCCGCCGCGCGGGCGACAGAGCATGAACGGAAGCTGCTTCGTCCGCAGAACCGCGCGGGGGCGGCACCGTGGTCGGTTACCGCCCGTACCGACGCACCACGCCCTTCACGATGCCCTGCACCCGGCAGAACTTCACGCGGATGGGGTCGAAGGTCGGGTTCGCCGGCTGGAGGCGGATGTGGTCGTCCTCCTTGTAGAAGGTCTTGAGCGTGGTCGATCCGTCCGGGAGGAGCGCGACGACTTTGTCGCCGTTCTGCGCCACCGCGGTGCGCTCGATGAGCACGAAATCGCCGTCGAGGATCCCCTCGTCACGCATCGACTCGCCTTCGACCTTCAGCGCGAAGGTCGAGGTCTGGCGGCCGGGTGCGGGGCCGAGCACGTCGTTCGGGTCGATCTCTTCGGTGTCGGCAACCCGCTCGATCGGGTTCCCCGCAGCTATACGGCCCACGAGCGGGAACCGCAGAGGCCGGGCCTCGTCGGGAACCGCGACTCCCTCAGCGATCGACAAAGAGCGTGCCTTGTTGGGCTCGCGGATAAGCGCGCCCTTCTTGATCAGGGCCTCGACGTGCTCGAAGACCGTCACCTTGCTCACGCCGATCTCGTCGGCGAGCTCCTGCATCGTCGGCGAATAGCCACGACGAACCCGGTAGTCCCGGATCAGTTGGAGAATTTTGAGCTGCTTTGGTGTGAGATTCATGAGTCCCAGTCCTTTCTTGATCAGCCTGACGCCCCCGAAGGGTCGTCGGCACCTGTTCCGCTGTCACTCTCGCGGCAATAGCCCTCCCGGGTGCCGCGAACTTGGTTTCGTTCTCGCAATCGACTTCGATCAATCCACCCGTCTCGACCAATCCACCAGCCCCAACCAAACCACCAGCCCCGACCAAACCACCAGCCTCGACCAACGCGCCAGCTCCAGCCACTCCGACCGTCCCACCGAATCCGCCCGCCTCACCCGGCGGGCACGCCGGCACGCCCGCTCCTTCGACCCCTGTCGTTACGTCGTTCGTTGCTACGCCCGTCCGAGTCCTCTGCAACTGGTCGTGCTCGAGCTGGCCCAGCCCGGCTTGCTCCGCGGCTTCTGTGATTCCCACACCGACGATTGGCCAGCCTCGGTTGGCCTCCGAATACCCCAAGCCCCCTCCGAAGCCGGTCGTCCTCTCGCCTCCACCCCATCCGCCAAGCACCGACCCGTTTCCGAGCAACACGAGGGGCATGTCTCGCGATTCCGCCGCGGATGCACTCAACCGAACGTGCCGCCTGCGCGACCCCACCCCGGCACCGACGGCATTCCACACCTGAACACACAGCTCCGACCACGCCGCGATTATCCGATTCCCCAGCCATTCGAGCACATCGTCCGACAGCTCCTCGGGTCCTTCCCGGGCCCGCTGGGCAGCGGTCCATACCAAGGTGGCCGCGGGGACCCCACCGAAATCCTCCGTCGCCAAGCCCCGCTCCCGCGCGGTTCGCTCGACCAACCGGCTTCCGTGCCCATCCAACCGAACAAACTGCCTGCTGAACTCCCCGCCCGGGCCCAAGCACACGAGAGGTGGCTCGTAGGTCGACATCGTCCGTGCTCCCTTCCCGTCGAGCTGGTTGCGACACGCTCCTACGCGCCTCGCCAGTCGCGGGACTCCCAGGGCGTCCTTGCCCGGGCTGCCTGCCTTCTCGATTCTCTCGGGCGAATCCTCGCCCGCCTACTTACTGCTCACATCCGATACCTGCTCTCACCCTGTCTCTGAGTCTCGTGGTCGCCCCAATCAGGCCCCCCACAAGTGCAGTCCTTCCCGCGACCGCCCTACCGTCTTCATCGAGCCTGCCAAGCCGACCCGATCAGTTTTCGCCTCCACCGTTTGGTATATGCTAACCGAAAAGCCACCGCACGGCAACCCCATCGGGAAGGTATTCGTTCGGAAAGTGTCGAAAACTAGCAAATCCCTTGGATCGGACCGCTGGCCTCACCCTTGACTTCACCCCCGCTTCAGTTCATTCATGTTTCCAAGGGCTTTGTCGTTGTCGACAAGCCTTCCGGCTTGCTCTCGGTCCCCGGCATCGGGCCAGACAAGCAAGATTGTGTCATCTCGCGCGTTCGCGATGCGTTCCCCGAGGCCACCGGGCCCATGATGGTGCATCGCTTGGACATGGACACGTCCGGCCTCTTGATTGTCGCGCTCAACGAGGCATGCCAGCGTTCCCTCTCTCGCGCGTTCGAAGAGCGAGCGGTTGGGAAGCGGTACGCCGCGGTGCTCGAGGGGGACGTGAGTGCAGATCGTGGCGTGATCTCGCTGCCGCTTCGCTTGGACGTCGATCGTCGGCCGTACCAGATTGTGGACTTTGTGCACGGACGCGAAGCGGTGACGCGGTTCGAAGTCTTGGAGCGTGTCGACGGGGCGAGTCGGGTGCGGTTCGAGCCGCTCACGGGTCGCACGCATCAGTTGCGGGTGCACTCGGCGACACCGCAACGCCTTCACCAAGCGGATCCTGCTCGGCGAGAGGATCAATCGACGGGAGGATTGGGTGCGCCGATCCGGGGCGACCCACTCTACGGGGTGCGCGAGCCGCACACGCGACTGTGGCTGCACTCCGAGCTGCTCGCCTTTCCGGATCCCGACACGGGAAGCACGCGCGAGATCCGACGGGAGGCCCCGTTCTAGCGGGACTCGCCCCTACCGTGAGAGAGGCGCCGGATTTCTGCGCCGCGACGGACCGCCTCGCCGATAGAACGCGCTCGTGATCTCCACTCAATCCATTGTGCACGCCGCGGGACGCGCGACCGATCGTCGTATGCTGTCGGCGGCGGGCTGGACGCTCGACCCGTGCCTGGACTTCCTGAACCACGGTTCGTACGGCGCGACGCCCCGGTGTGTGCAGGATGTTCAAGACGAACTGAGGGCCCGCGCCGAGCGGGACCCGGTGCGCTACCTGAAGGTGGACCTCGAAGCACTGTTGGACGATGCGAGGGCAGCGCTCGGCCGGTTCGTGAACTGCCGCGGCGCCGATCTGGCACCGACCCCGAACGCGACGTACGCGCTGGCGACGGTGTTGAACTGCACGCCGCTGCGTCCGGGCGACGAGATCTTGCTGACGGATCACGAGTACCAGTCGCTCCACAACGAGCTCGAGCGGGTGTGCGCGCGGACGGGCGCGCGGGCGGTGCGGGCGGCGGTGCCGTTCCCGATCCGGAGCGAGGATCAGGTGGTTGAGGCGGTGGTGGGGGCGATGACCGACCGGACCCGGCTGGTGTTCATCTCGCACGTGACGAGCGCGACCGCGTTGGTGTTCCCGGTTGATCGGGTGGTGCGGGAGTGCCACCGGCGCGGCATCGATGTCGTGGTGGACGGTGCGCACGCTCCCGGCCAGGTGCCGGTCGACGTGGGCGCGCTGCGGCCGACCTACTGGGTGTGCAGCGGGCACAAGTGGCTCTGCGGCCCGCGCGGGAGCGGGTTCATGTACGTTCGCCCGGACAAGCAGCACCTCATCCGTCCGCTGAGCCTCAACAGCCGCGTGCACAAGGCACGCCCGGACCGCGGGCTTTTCCTGCGGGACTTTGACTACCTCGGCACCGACGACCGGACGGCGGAGCTGGCGGTTCCCGCGGCGATCGAGATGATGGGACGGCTGTTCGCTGGCGGGTGGCCCGCGCTGATGCGGCGGAATCACGAGGTCGCGATGGCCGGGCGGGGCCTGGTGTGCCGCGCGTTGGAGGTCGAAGCGCCGTCGCCTGAATCGATGGTCGGGTGCATGGCGACGGTCCCGCTGCCGGACCCGCCGGCGCACCTGATGAACCGCCGCACGTCGTACGACGATGCGCTGCAGGACGCGTTGGTGGAGCGGCACGGGATTGTCGCGCCGGTGTGGAGGTGGGGGCCCGCGAACCAGCGGGTGATCCGGATCTCCGCGCAGGTGTACAACACGGTCGAGCAGTACGCCAAGCTCGCCGACGCGCTCCGCGAAGAGCTGCGGCTGGAGTGGTCGTCGTTCAGTGGCGGGTGAGGTTCTCGTTGCGGATGAGGACCTCGAGCGCGGTGCACACGGTCTCGATGTCGCGGGCGGGCAGGTCGTTCCAGAACGGGAGCGCGATGGTGCGCTGACTCACGCTCTCGGCGATGGGGAACATCCCCGGGCCGAAGCCGAACCGCTCGCGGTAGAACGGCTGCAAGTGGATGCAGGGGAAGTAGTCGCTGGCGCCGATGTCGTGGCTGCGCAGCCCGCGGATCAGGCGGTCTCGCTCTTCGAGCGTGTAGCTGGGCGCGAGGCGGACGACGAAGACGAACCACGACATGACGGTGTCCGCGTCGATGGTCGGCAGCACGAGGTCGCGCACGCCGATCAGCCTTCTCATGTACGTATCCGCGACTTTGTTGCGTCGGGCGACGATCGAGTCGAGCCGCTTGAGCTGCGCTACTCCCATCGCCGCGTTGAGCTCCGGTAGCCGGTAGTTGTACCCGAGCCGCTCGTGACGGAGCCACGAACCCGTGGCCTGGCCCCCCGTCGAACCGGGCGCGGAGTTGCCCAGCGGTCGTCCCTGGTTGCGGAGCGAGCGGCACATCGCGGCGATGCGGGCGTCGTCGGTCACGATCATCCCGCCCTCGCCGGTTGTGATCTGCTTGTTGGGATAGAAGCCGAAGACGCCGACTCGGCCGAAGTGCCCCGCGGGTCGACCCATGTGCGTGGTGCCGAGCGCCTCGCAGCAGTCCTCGATGAGCGGGATCTCGTGGCGGGCCGCGATCGCGGCGTACTGATCCATGTACGCGGGGTTGCCGAAGGTCTCGACCGCGAGGATCGCCTTGGTGCGCGGCGTGATGGCCGCTTCGAGTTTGGCGGGGTCCATGTTCATCGTGCGCGGGCAGATGTCGACGAACTTGGGCGTTGCCCCGACGAACAGGATGCAGTTCGCGCTCGCGATGAAGGAGAAGGGCGTGGTGATGACCTCGTCGCCGGGGCCGATGCCCAGCGCGAGCAGCGCCAGGTGGAGCCCGCAGGTTCCCGAGCTCACCGCGACCCCGTGTTCGCATCCGGCGCGCAAGGCGCAGAGTTGTTCGAACTGTTCGACCATCGGCCCGATGGAGAGCCGACCGGACCGCAGCACGCTGAGCACGTGCTGTTCTTCAAGCTCGGTGATGTCGGGCCGGGAGAGCGGGATCTCTTCGATGGGTGAGGGCATGCCGAAGGTTATCGGCGAGTTCGGGGTTCGGGGTTCGGGATTCGGGGTTCGGGTGTGGGCCGGCTGGCCGCACTAGCCCTGGTTGCCGCGTTGGAGTTGGGTCGAGAGACGATCGGTCAGCTCGCGGAGGGTCATCGTGGGGAAGCTGGGGCAGAGCTCGTCGCCGAGGGCGGTGTCGGGAGACCTATCGAGCTCGGCTTCGAGGCGGCGCTGGGCGGTGATGATCGTCGAGTGGTTGGGGCGGCCCATGGCGCGGGCGATCTCCGGGAAGCTCATCGTCGTCAGCTTCCGGGCGAGGTACGAGATCAGCGAGCGTGCGAGCACCACGCGCTTGTGACGGCCCTTGCCCATCAGCCGCTCGAAGTCCACGCCGAGCGTACGGCAGACTTCCTCGATCACGAACTCGATGGCGATCGGCCGTCTGGGAGAACGGAGCGGGATCGGGATTGGGCTGTCCGACTCCTGCAGTCCGAAGGCCTTGCGGACCAGGATGACGCCGATCGTCCCGTTGCTCGCGAACTCAGGCAGCAGCCTGTGGACCGCTTCGACCTGGATGACCAAGCCCTCGAGCTCGCGGACAGAACCGCCGAACCCGCCGAGGCTCCCGATGGCGCGCATGCTCCGATCGGCGATCAGTTTCACCGCTGGCTCTTCGAGGCGCATGCCGCGGCGCTTCGCGAGAGCGCGAACGAGCTTCTCTCGCAGCTCGGGGTCTGGGATATCGATCCTCGCCACCACGCCGGACATGAACCTGCTGACAAGCTTCTCGCTGAGTTTCCTGATCTCCCGGGGCGATTCGTCGGAAGCGAAGGCGAGCTTCGCGCCTTCGAAGCCGATGGCGTCCAGCGTGTGCAGGAGCTCCGTCTGTGTCGCTTCCTTGTTCGAGAGAAAGTGGACGTCGTCGATGCACAGCAGTTCGACGCGCCGGTAGCCCTTGCGGAAGGCGTCGACCTTGTTCGCTCGGACCGCCG
>JBMOHX010000125.1:0-10103 GCA_049317625.1 Phycisphaerales bacterium | reverse complement strand
GACGGCCCGCTCTTTGACCGCAAGACCAAGGTTCGATCGGTGTGGGTCGATGGGTACGAGCACTCGAGCTACACGGCCCCGCTCGACATGGAGGGCAACTGGGACGTCGAGGTTGCCGGCGCGCCGCCCGCGGAACGCTGGCTCGAGATCGGCAAGGGCGACGAAGTCACCGTTCACCGCGACGAGAAGTCCGTGAAGGGAACCAAGGTCTCGATGACCGAGGGCGTGCTCAGTTTCGTCTTCGATCACGAACCGTTGGACGGCACCGCGGGCGTTTTCCTGCTGACCGGCGCGGTCTCGCGCGACGCGGCCGGGAAGCCCGCGAGCCTGACCGGCCAGATCGTTCGCCCCACCGGCGAGCGCTCGGAGTTCACCGCCAAACGCCGCGCGGTCGACCCGCTCTCCAAGTTCGCGGGGACCTTCGACTTCGTTCGCGAGGGCGACTTCCCGAACCCCTTCGCGCTCGTGGTGAAGGAGGTCGGCGAGAAGAAGGACAAGCAGTGGAAGGTCTACTTCCGAAAGCTCAGTGACCTCGGCGAGAACATCGACTCCGAGTGCGCGAAGGTCGTCGCGACCGATGACACGCTCGCCTGCTCAACCGCCGCGTCGCTCGCGGGTTGGGACACGTACGAGCTGGCGAACATCGCCATCAAACGCGGCAAGCTCGGTGTCCTCGAGGGCACGATCGGCGCGGGCCCCGAGTCGTTCGCGATCAGCGGCATCAAGCGGGAGCGCGACGTGCCCAACGCCCGGGGTACGTGGCGTGTCATCGAGTCAGAGGATGAAGCTCGTTCGATCCAGGATCCCGACGGACTGACCATCGAGATCAAGGGCGATGAGATCACGCTGACCTTCACGAACCCCGGCAAGGACCCGGTCGTGATCAAGGCCGAAGGGGTCAAGATCGACAAGAACAAGGTCGAGTTCACCCACCCGCTCGCGCCGCTCGGACGCGAAGGAGTCTCTTCGGACGTCCTCACCATCGAGGGCGACGTCTTTGTCGGCGTCTCCACGCTCCCGGACGGGAGCAAGCACGTCTACCGAGGGTGGCGCAAGCCCAAGCCGAAGGAAGAGGAGAAAGACGATTCGCTCTGGCGCCTCACCGGCGTCCCCGACTCCATCCCCGTCCCCTTCGGTCCCTACGGCATCACCGAGCCCGCAACTGCCTCCAAGTTCACCGTCTTCTCCGATGTCGCCATCTGGACCTCGGGCCCCGAAGGCACCATCGAGTCCGGGACCGTCATCATCGCCGACGGAAAGATCACCTATGTCGGCAAAGCTCCGCCTCCCGGTGGCCTCCCGCCCGATGCCATCGTCATCGACGGCAGGGGCAAGCACCTCACCGCCGGCCTGATCGACGCCCACTCGCACACAGGTATCTCTGGCGGCGTGAACGAAGGTGCACAGGCCATCACCTCCGAAGTCCGAATCGAAGACGTGACCAACCCCGACGTGGTCAACTGGTACCGCCAGCTCGCCGGCGGGATCACCTCGGTCCTCAGTCTGCACGGGAGCGCGAACGCCATCGGCGGGCAGAGCCAGGTGAACAAGCTCCGCTGGGGCGCCGCACGGCCCGACGACATGCACGATGCCAACGCGATCGCCGGCATCAAGTTCGCGCTCGGCGAGAACCCCACAGGGAAAAACGGCGCGGGCGACAACGGCGGCCAGTACCCCGTCTCCCGCATGGGTGTGGAGATGCTCATCCGCGACCGTTTCACCGCGGCGAAGGAGTACATCGCCCGCAAGGACGACCCCGCCCGCCGACGCGACCTCGAACTCGAAGCGCTGGCCGAGATCCTCGAAGGCAAGCGGCTGATCCACTGCCACTCGTACCGGCAGGACGAGATCGTCATGCTCTGCCGCGTCGCCAAGGACTTCGGCTTCAGGATCGGGACCTTCCAGCACATCCTCGAGGGGTACAAGGTCGCGGACTACGTGCGCGACTACTCCGGCGGCGGCTCGGGCTTCGCCGACTGGTGGGCGTACAAGGTCGAAGTGCAGGACGCGATCCCGCAGGGGCTCCCGCTGATGCACAAGGTCGGGGCCGTGGTGAGCTTCAACTCCGACAGCGACGAGATGGCCCGTCGGATGAACGCGGAAGCCGCCAAGGCCGTGAAGTACGGCGGCCTGACCGACGCCGAAGCCCTCGGCTTCGTCACGATCAACCCGGCGAAGCAGCTCAAGATCGACACGTGGGTCGGCTCCATCGAACCCGGGAAGGTCGCGGACCTCGCGCTATGGAACGGCCATCCGCTCTCCTCCATGAGCAAGTGCGTGGGCACGTGGGTGGAAGGCGTCCCGCGGTTCTCCATCGAGGATGACGCGAAGGCCCGTGCGTGGATCGCGTCCGAGAGGCAGCGCCTCACACAAAAACTCCTCGCCGGGAACGAGAAGAAGAAGGACGGCGACGCCGCGCCGCAGGCCGATGGCGACAAGGGGCCACGCGAGGGCGGCCCGCCCGGCCCCGGTCGCCGACGCCGCAGGCCCCCGGAGGACGAGCAGCAGCTCGATCGCATCAAGGAAGCGCTGCGTCGGGAGTTCATCGAAGGCCGCCTCCTGCACACCCAGGGTGTCTGCGGTTGCGGCATGGAGCACGAGGCCTACCGTGATCAGTGAGATGACACACTCCCGTCGCCGGATCCTCGCCGCCCTCCTGCTCTCGCCCGTCCTGCTCGGCGGCTGTCTGGAGCGGCAGTTGTTGATCACCAGCGAACCACCCGGTGCCGCGGTGACCGTCAACGACATCGAGCTCGGCCGCACCCCGTTGGAAGCGGATTTCACGTTCTATGGCGACTACGACGTGCTCGTCACCCTGGACGGGCACGAGCCGATCCGCGAGAAGCGAACCGCCTCGGCCCCCCTCTACGAGTACCCCCCGATCGATCTCCTCGCCTCCGCGGTACCGGCCCGGATCGAGCACAAGGTGCGCTGGCACTATGTCCTCGCGCCGTCCCTTGAGACCACGCAGTCAAAGGAAGACTTGGAGCACGGCCTCCTCGAACGTGCACGGGCCGCGCAGAATCGGCTGGAACCCAAGTGACCGGGTGAAGTTCGGCCTTCAGGCGCGGCTGGAACCGGCCCGCTCAAGCTCCCAACCCGCGTACGCGATCGCGGGGAGCAGGAAGAGTCCGAAGACAGTGACAAGCGTCGGTGTGCCGATCTTTGCGACGTACTCGGGGCGCACGCACATCCAAATGATGAAAAGGCCCGCGGCCACACTGGCCATGGCAACCGCCGCGATCGCGACTCTACGAAAATCGCCGAACATGCACCGTCCAAAATCACCCAACGCGGGGAACGATCGCCGCAGGTGTGGGGACAAGAGTTGATCGCCTGGGAGGAGATGTCCACATTCCATCCACCGGATTCCCTATTGAGGGGGCCCAAGCCTTTCGGCGGGCGGAGTTTGTGGTTCGGTAGTCAGAAACCGGATTGCAAACCGGGTCACGAAGGGGCCCGGGGAGTTGTTCGCGGTTTGTGATTCGGGGTCGGGGGCGATAGAGTCCGCTCCTGTGCAAAGTCTCCATCAAGTCAGGAAGTTCGGATTTGGCACCGCGCAAGCGGCGATCGTGGCCCTGCTTCTCGCATCGGGGGCGGCGATGGGTCAGCAGGCCGAGCCACCCGCGCGACCCCCTCAGCCGTCAGGTGTTTCTGAGGAGTTGGCGCCCTTCGAGGGGCGGCCGGTGCGGTCCATCCAGCTTCGCCGTCCCGGGGACGACAAAGGCGGCACTCCGATCGACGAGGCGACGCGTCAGTTGGCGATGAACCAGTTGCGCTTGCGTGAGGGCGCACCGTTTTCGAGCGCTCTCGTGAGCGAGGACGTCGCGCGATTGAACCGGCTGGGGCGGTTCCGGCGGGTGGAATCGCGGGTGCAGCAACTCAGCGACGGCTCCGTGGAGCTTTCGTACGTCCTGTCTCAGCAGGCGATCATCGAGGACGTGCAGTCGGTCGGCAACCGGAAGCTCTCCGACGAGGACATCCAGGCGATCGCCGGGTTCCTGGTGCAGACGCCGGTGGATCAGGTGCAGCTGGACCGGGCCTGCCGGCGCGTCGAGGCGGCGTACCGCGAGAAGGGTTTCTACAACTGCCGCGTCACGGTGGCGGAGAAGGAACTGAACGAGTCCAATGTCGCCCTGTTCCAGGTGCGCGAGGGCGAGAAGACGAAGGTGACGGACATCCGCTTCGAGGGGAATCTCTCCTACTCGGCGGGCGAGCTGAAGTCCGAGCTGGAGACGCGGGAGGCGTTCCTCTTTCTTTCTGCGCCGTTGGAAGACGCGATCCTGGATTCCGACGTCGCCGCGCTGCTGCAGTTCTACAAGGACCGCGGGCGACTGGACATCCGCTGTGACCGCATCGTCACGCCGTCGGCGAACGGGAAAGAAGCGATTGTGTCGTTCGTGCTGGAGGAGGGCCCCGTCTACACGATGCGGGACGTGAGGATCTCCTTCGACCGCGACGACGAGCGGGCGTTCGCGCCCGAGCAGTTGATGGGCCTGATGTCGATCAAGGCCGGCGACGTGTACAGCGACGACAAGCTCAGGAAGAGCATGCAGCTCATCGAGGGCGCGTACGGCAAGCTCGGGTACACGGATGTCAAGGTCGTCAGGCGCGAGATGCGCGACCCCGCGCAGCCGCTCGTGGACGTCCTTCTGGTTGTCAGCGAGGGCAGGCGCTGGAGGACGGGCGAGGTCAAGGTCTCCGGCAACGTCGAGACTCGCGACGCGGTCGTTCGACGGCAGATCACACTGCGTCCCGACCGCCCCCTCGACAAGACCGAGGTCGCGGAGACCGAGCGGCGCCTGCGCACCACCAGGCTCTTCGCCCCCGACCCGGCGCCGAAGGTCACCATCCAGCCCGAAGACCCCGAGAACCCGGGCTACCGCGACGTGCTTGTCCAGGTCGAAGAGACCAACACGGGCAACTTCTCCTTCGGCGGCACCATCGGCACCGACAACGGCGTCGGCGCCTCGATCTCGCTGAACCAGCGGAACTTCGACCTCTACGACGTTCCCAAGAGCCTCGACGAGATCACCGGCGGCGGCGCGTTCCGCGGCGGCGGGCAGACCTTCCAGATCCTCATCGCCCCCGGCGACCGCGTCCGGAACTTCTCGATCGGCCTCACCGATCCGTACATGTTCGAGACGGACTACTCCGGAAGCGCCCGTGCATACTTCCGCCAGAGGCTCTACCGCTCGTACACGGAGGAGCGGTACGGCGCCGGCTTCTCGGTCGGTCGGAGGTTCGGCTCGAGGTGGTCGATGAACGTTCCGCTCCGCCTCGAGAACGTCACCCTCGACGAGATCGACTCCGATGCACCGGTCGACTACTTCGCCGAAGAAGATTCGCAGGTGCTGAGCTCGATCGGCTTCACGCTCGCCCGCCAGACGCTCGACGACCAGTTCCGACCGGGCAAGGGCAGCCGTACCGAGTTCGGGATCGAGGAAGTTGTCGTTGGCGGCGAGTCGTTCCAGAAGCTCTCCGCGGAGCGCGCCGGCTACTTCAAACTCCGCGAGGACTTCTACGGCCGCAAGACCGTCCTCCAGCTGAAGACCCGCGCCGAGTACATCCCGCAGGACCAGGACCAGGTCCCGTTCTTTGAACGGTATTACATGGGCGGTTCGGGGTTCCGGGGCTTCCGCTACCGGGGCGTGTCGCCGGTGGGCATCCGCAACGACAACGGCCAGATCGGCGACGACCCTGTGGGCGGCCGATTCCTGTTCTTCGCCGGCGCCGAGGTTCAGCACCCCGTGTACGAGGACATCGTCGCCGTCGTCGCGTTCATCGATAGCGGCACGGTCAGCGAAGAGGTCACCTTCAACGAGTACCGCGTTTCTGTGGGTGTGGGTGTGCGCCTCACCGTCGCGGCGCTCTCGCCCGCTCCGCTCGCCTTCGACTTCGGCATCCCGCTCATGAAGGAAGAAACCGACGAGCTGCAGGTCTTCAGCTTCTCTCTGGACATCCCCTTCCGGTAGCGAGCGCCCTCCCAAAGGAAACCGCCCCGCGTCGGCGGGGCGGCCCGATCATCAAGTTGGAGCGAGGCCCCGCGACTTATTGCGGCGTGGTGTTGTTCTCAGTCCCGGTGTGGGTCTGCGACGCGTCGGTCGTGGTCGTCGTGGTGCCGTTGTTGTTGGCCGTGCCCTTCGTGGTGTTGCCGATGTTGTTGGTCCGGGTCGCGTTGGTCACGCGGTTGTTGCCGGCGGGAGCGATCTGGTTGGTGCGGACGTAGGTCACCTCGAGGGTCTTGAACTCGGTGCCGGTGTTCGAGGTCGCGAAGGTCTCGAACACGATGGTGTCCTTCGCGGGGAAGCGGGTCACCGAGCGGGTATTCTGGGTCTGGCCCTGCTCATCGGTGAACGTCGCGTTCCAGACGATCGAACCGTCGTTCTCGCGGTTGCCCGTCGACAGCATCATCCCCGTCGAGCAGTTGTCGATCCAGAACGACTCGAACTGGCTGTTCGTGTTGTTGAAGCCGAAGAACCCGGTCCCCTTGAAGGGAGAGCCGCCCATGGAGCAGGCGAAGTCCTGCTGCACGAACCGGCCGCCCAGAGTCGCGGACATCGTGGTGATGCCCGTGGCCTTCTGCGGCTCGGTCTCGGGCGTCGTCCACACCTTGGTCGTGGTCTGCCAGCGGCCGATCATCGAGGTGATCAGCGCCGAGTGGTTCTTGGTCGGCAGAGACTGGTTGCCGTTGCCGGTCGTGCCGGTCGTGCCGGTCGTGCCGGTGGTGCCGGTCGTGGTGGTGGTGCCGTCGGTCCCGGTCGTAACCGAGGTCTGGCCCGCGGCAGCGCCGGCGAACGTGGCGAGCAGGGCGGCGGCGAGTGTGATCGTTCCGGTCTTCATCTGTAAGGCTCCCTTCGAGACGTGCTTCCGTATGTGCGTCGCTCACGCCTCGAACAGGTGGGCGCGGTCCACGCGAAAGCCTCATCGGCGCGAGAAGCCAGTCACTCAAGCGAGACAGGATCGAACCCCGCGGGAAACGGGAGGTTCCTCAAGGCGCGAAGCCTCAGCGCCTGCGGCGCGCGGCAAGCCCGAGAACCAGCACGACCGCCAGACTCCCCGGCGCGGGCACCTCGGCGCACCGCGCACCGATCCACTCCGCAACCCCCGGCGTGATCGCCACACCACCTCCCGGGATATGGTCGCCGCTTCCCACCCACCCATGCTCTCGCGACGAGTCTCCGTAGGTGTGCACCGCGGCGATTCCGATCGTGAAGTGCTCCATCACCGCACCGCTTTCGAGCGTGACGGCCGTCGGCGATCCGATCAGATACGGCGACCCCGAATCGCCGTTAAAGCTGCTGCCTTCCCCGACCACCGCGCCCGAGGCACCCGGCTGATTGAAATCCCACTCGAGGGCCGTGTAGGCGTACGGGGTGAACACCCCGCCGAACGGGCGGACACGCTCCACCACGTTGTTCTGGAAGCCCTTCACGCCCGCGCGGGGTTGTGTCGCGAGGCCGAGGCCGCCCTCGATCGGGACCCCGGTCCAGCCGTAGCCGATCTGCGAGAACTGGGTCCCGATCAAAGAACCCGGATCACTCGGCGCGAGCGAGAGCGGTTCGAGCGATTCGAAGAACCCGTCCGGAGAGCCGTACGGAACGCCAATGACCGCAAGGTCCGCCCCGCCGAAGGGAGCGCGGAATGTCAGCGAATCGTCGGCCGCGAAGGTCAGTGGTGGGGGGTCGCCGTCCCCGAAGCCGATCCCGGTGAACCCGGCACCGGCGACGTGGTCCGCCGTCAGCACGCAGAGCCAACCCATCCCCGCGCTGTCGATCCGCTTGGCCACCACGGAGCCGGTGGCCGTGACGCCCAGCGGATCATCACCGGCGCGCATCTGGACGACCGCGTTGACGGCCCCTGTCCGCTGGATGGACGGCCCCACTCCCCAAGCCTGAGAGCACGAGCAGATCAGGACCAGAATGACGGTGCGGCGGCTCATCGGATCTCTCCGTAAAGAAGTACCCCGCCGGTGCTTTGCCGCGCGGGATCGGTTGTCCATACGCACCGATCGGGGCATCAGTGCCCGCGTGATCGGAAGCCTTGCGAGTTATCGTCCCCCTGCCCGGGTTTCCGGCGTGGTACCCTTTCTTCTATGGACGGGCCGGCAGAACCGATCGAGAAGCAGGTCACGCTGTTGCTGGAGCAGATGTCCGCGGGGCGTGCGAACGCCGCGGGCGAGCTGCTCCCGTTGGTCTACGAGGACCTCCGGCGGGTCGCCGCGTCGCTCCTCTCGCTGGAAGGGCGTGGCCACACGCTTCAGCCGACCGCGCTGGTGCACGAGGCGTACATGCGGCTCGCCGGTCAGCGCACCGGGGGCTGGGACGGCCGGGTGCAGTTCATCTCGATCGCCGCGGGGGTGATGCGGAGGGTGCTGGTCGACCACGCCCGCGCGAAGAAGGCCGTCAAACGGGGCGGCGGCGCTCCCGCGTTCACCGTCGCCGACGCCGTCGAGGCCTTCGACCGCGCGGACGTTGACCTCGTCGCGCTCGACGAAGCACTCGTCGCCCTCGCGGACCTGGATGAGCGGAAGGCTCGGCTGATCGAACTCCGGTTTTTCGGTGGCCTTGAGGTCGAGCACGCCGCCCGTCTGCTCGATGTTCCTCTCAGGACCGCCGAACGCGACTGGGCCTTCGCGCGCGCCTGGCTCCGGGACCGACTCAAAGGAGTGTGATCGGTGGACCGTGAGTTCTTCAGGCGTGCCGAAGAGGTCTTCGTCGCCGCGATCGAGGCGCCCGAGACCGAGCGTGCCGCGGTGATGGAGCGCATGACCGCGGGCGACACGGACCTTCTGCGGCACGTTCGGCAGCTCCTCTCCCAACACGACCAGTCCGCCGGGTTCCTCGAGCCGCCTGCGGTGGCGCGCGACGCATCGTTCCCCGCCGCCATCGGCCCCTTCCGCATCCTGCGAACGCTCGGCGCAGGCGGCGCGGGAACCGTCTACGAGGCGGAGCAGCTCCACCCGCAACGCCGCGTCGCGCTCAAAGTCCTCCGGTCCGGCGCCGCCACCCGCGGCGCGATGAGACGCTTCGAGGCCGAAGCTCAGGTGCTCGGCGCGCTCCGCCACCCGTCGATCGCCCAGGTCTACCAAGCCGGCGTGCACGACGCCGACGGCGTGAGCATCCCGTTCTTCGCGATGGAGCTCGTCGCGAACGCCCGCACGCTCTGCGAGCACGCCGCGGAGAGATCGCTGGACCTCCCCGCCCGGCTCCGGTTGTTCCTCGATGTCTGCGCGGGGGTCGCGCACGCCCACCAGCGCGGCGTCATCCACCGCGACCTCAAGCCCGGCAACATCCTCGTCGACGACACCGGTGCCGTGAAGGTCATCGACTTCGGGCTCGCCCGCGTGCTCGGTGAAGAACGCTCGGCCACGCTGCGCACCGACGCCGGCCAGATCATGGGCACGCTCGCGTATATGAGCCCCGAGCACTGCGAGGGCAGGCCCTCGCTCATCGAGACCCGCAGCGACGTCTACTGCCTCGGCGTCGTGCTCTACGAGCTCCTGTGCGGAAGGACCCCGCACGACATGGCCCGGGTCGGCTTCGCGGACGCCGCCAGGATCATCCGGGATCAGCCCCCCCCTCGCCCCTCGCTCGCCGCCCCGGCGCTCAGGGGAGACCTCGAAACCGTCATGCTCAAGGCGCTCGAGAAGGACCCGGCCCGCCGCTACCAGTCGGTCCGCGACTTCTCGCGCGATATCGAGCGGTACCTCGCTCGCGAGCCGATCGAAGCCCGCCCCCCGAGCGTCGTGCACCAGGTGAAGCTCTTCGCGCGCCGGCACCGCGCACTGGTCGCCGGCATTGGCGTCGCGTCGCTCGCGCTCGTCGCCGCCACCGTCGTCAGCGCGTGGTTCGCCCTGCGGGCCCGCGAAGAAGCCAACCGGGCCGAGTCCGCGCGGGCACAGGCGATCGCGGAGTCCTCACGCAGGGCCCGCGCCGCGGAGTTCATGCTCGGCGCCCTCGCCTCCGTCAACCCGTTCCTGCCCGTTGATGTCACCGAGGCGATCCGCACCAACGCCATTGACCCCTGGGCCGAGTGGTCGCACAGCCCGTGGCCCTTCGCCGGGTTCGACGGCAACGCCGCGACCGCCCGCGACGTGCTCG
>JBMOHX010000124.1:0-10057 GCA_049317625.1 Phycisphaerales bacterium | reverse complement strand
GAAGTCGCCGAGGCTGTGAACGCGGAGCGGGACCCTGCCCTTGCGTACACGACGATCCAGTCGGTCCTGATGATCCTGAAGGCCAAGGGCGCGATCTCCCAGGTGAAGACGACGGGGAAGGCGCATGCATTCCGCGCCCGGGTCACACGGGATGAAGCGTCGCAGAGCATGGTGATGGAGCTCGCGGACCGGCTGTTTGGCGGCCGCGTGGAGCCGCTGCTAATGCAACTGATGGGGAAGGCGAAGCTCAAGCCCGAGGAGTTGACGGAGCTTCGGGCGTGGGCGGACGCGCAGTTGCGTGACGGGCGGGAGGAGATGCCATGAGCGAGGTTGTTGCGTCGTTTCTGCGTCACGTGCTCGTGTGCGGCGTGGGCGTGGGGCTTGTTGCACTGCTGGCGTTTGCGATTCGGCTGGTCGTCGCGCGTGATGCGGTGCTGCGGTACCGCGTGATGGTGGCGGCGCTGCTCGCGGGCGCGGCGCTGGTGCCGCTGCAGGTGTGGACGGCCGAGACCACTCACGCGACTGTGCCGTCGGGTACTCCTTCGGCTCCGCTCGCTGTCGCGACGACTGAACCAGTCGTCCTCAAGATCGACTCCGGGGCGACGCCCGATGTGGGCGGCACGCTGGCACCCGTGGCAGCACCCCGTGCGACACGAAGTGTTCGTGAGGCGGACGCGGCGTTGCTCCTGCTGGGGGCGTACGGCTTGGTCGCGGCGATCATTCTGGGTCTCCACGTGCGCGGCGGCATTGCGGCGAGCCGCCTGATCGCCCGTGCGAGGGTGGTCCGCGATGCGAGGATTCTCGCCGTGTGGGAGCCGTTGGTGCGTGAGATGAAGGCCCCCCCGCTGCTGCTGGAATCGGACGACCTGCGTGCCCCCGCGTGCCGGGTTCTCGGGAGGCCCGCGGTGATCCTGCCGGCATCGATCGTCGCGCACGACGACGCCACGCTCGTCGCTTCGCTCAGGCACGAGCTTGTGCACATCGCGAGGCGGGACGGAGCGGTGGTTCTGCTCGCTGCCGCGGCGAAGGTCTGCTTGTGGTTTCAACCGTTGGTCTGGGTGTTTGCGCGGGTGCTGGACAGCGACCGGGAGCAATCGTGCGACGCGCTCGTCGTTCGAGAGACCGGCCGCGCGAGGTCGTACGCGGAGGCGCTTCTTTGCTTCTGTGAAACGGGCTCGCGTGGGCGTGCTGTCACACCGCTGATCGGGTTCGAGTCGTCGCACTCTGTTCGCAGGAGGATCACCATGCTGTCTCACTCGCTCCGTCCGGCCACTCGTGTTCGTCGCATCATGCTGCTCGCCGCGGGCGTCACCGGCGCGGTCACGGCGATTGCGGCGCACGGCGCGGTCACGAAGATGGTCGCGCCGGGAGCGATTCTGACGAAGGGCGAGGGTTCGGTGCCGCGGGCGAGCATCGAGGTGAGAGCTCCGGAAGAAGGCCGCTCCACACAGCGTGTGTACGAGCGGGTGATTGCACTGCAGCATGCGAACGAACAGGCGGGCGGGCCAGGTGGCCTCGTGCTCAGCAAGCCGACCTCGGAGGAGTGGCTGGTCTCGGCGCTTTCCGGGAAGGAGTGGACGCCGGCGTACCCGGAGGGGACGTGGGTCACCGACGAGGAACCGGTCCTTGTCGCGAAAGAGGTCACTCTCAAGGGAGACTTGCTGCTCTCAAAGACCCTCCGTGTGCGGCTCCCCGGCGGGTCCAAGCTCCGCGCGGCGTTTGAGGGCACGGTGGTGAAAATCGAGCGGGCGGAGGGGCAGAAGGATCGGGTGCTGATCACGGACGGTTCGGTGACCATCATGGACGAGCAAGGGGTGAAGCGAGCGGTCATCCGGTCGGACCGAACAGATGGAACGATCGTCTGGACGAATGTTGGCGGGGACGAAGCCGCTGAGTTTGAAGTGACGACAGAGGACCCCGCGGGGAGTTTGTCGGCTCGGATCGACATGACAACGGGGGTGCCTGCGGGCGAGTCGCAGGCCCCGCACGGCGCGGTGCGATGGCGGATGGTCCTGCCGCGGTGCACGGGTGGTGTGACGGACTTTCGGATGCAGTGGAACTACGACGTGAGCAAGGTCCCGAACCCCGTCGGCTGCTGATTTTCGCGGCTTTCTAGCCTGGTTCGCGGCCGGTTCCATGGCGGTGAGTCCGGTATCCTCCCCGCGGATGCCCCCCACTTCGGTCGGCCCTTATCAGATTGAGCGAGAACTCGGCCGCGGCGGCATGGGCGAGGTTTACCTCGCCCATGACACGAAACTCGATCGGCAGGTCGCGATCAAGTCGCTCCCGGCCCACGTCGCGTCCGAACCCGATCGCCTCGCTCGCTTTCAGCGTGAAGCCAAGGTGCTCGCCTCGCTGAGTCATCCGTCGATCGGCGCGATTTACGGTTTGGAGGAGGCCGACGGGCACCAGTATCTCGTGCTCGAGTACATCGACGGCGAGACGCTGGCGGACCGGTTGGCGAGCGGCGCGGTGCCGATCGAGGAGACGCTGGTCGTCGCGAGGCAGATCGCGGAGGCACTCGAGGCGGCGCACGAGAAGGGTGTGATCCACCGCGATCTCAAGCCCGCGAACGTGATGCTGACGACGGAAGGCCGCGCGAAGGTGCTCGACTTCGGGCTCGCTCGGACCGCGGACGGCACGCCATCGACTACAAACGCTCCGGTGGTGCCGAACTCACCGACGCTTCCCGTGAACTCGCCGACGATGCCTGGGGCGATCATGGGCACGGCGGGGTACATGTCGCCCGAGCAGGCGCGGGGCAAGCCCGTCGACAAGCGATCCGACATCTTCTCGTTCGGCTGCGTGCTCTACGAGATGCTCACGGGCGTCGGGCCGTTTCCGGGCGAGACGGCGACCGACTCGATGGGCGCGATCCTGCACCGCGAGCCGGACTGGTCTCTGCTGCCGGCGAACGCACCGGCGCGCGTCGTGGAACTGCTGCGCAACTGCCTGGCGAAGGACCGCAGGAACCGGCTGCACGACATGGGCGACGCACGCCTCGCACTCGATCACGCGCTCTCGGGGCGCGAGTGGAACGCGGCCGGTGCTTCATCGCGCGGGGCGAAGCGGAGCCTCGTTCAGACCGGGGGGCTGGTCCTCGCCGCGGCGATCGTCGCGGGCGGGACGGGATGGATGCTCGCGGGCACGTTCGCCCGACCCGCCAACACCACGGCGCCGCAGTCGTTCCATGTCGCCTCGACGATTCAGAGCAAGCCGAAGTTCGATCGGCTCATGGGAATCTCGCCGGATTCGAGGTTCATGGTGTATACCGCGTTGCCAGAACTCCCGCCGGACAGCACCGCGCCGGAAGGGGTGCTGGCGGTTCGGCGCCTCGACCGCGACGAGACAGTCGTGATCGCGGGGACCGAGGGCGCGATGGCCGCGGCACTCTCGCCGGACGGCCGCTGGATCGCGTACGCGTGTGCATCGGATCGGGTAAGAACGAAGTTGAGCCTGAAGAAGGTGGCGCTCGATGGCGGAAGACCATCGGGCAAGCCAGAGATGGTGTGCGATCTCCCACAAGGCACGTGGCCGTCGCTCTGCTGGAGTTCGGATCGTGAAATCGTCTTCGCGATGGCGTGGGAGCCGGTCATCTTCGCCGTTTCCGCGGCGGGAGGCCAGCCGCGAGAGGTCGTCCGCGAGGATGTGCCCAAGGGCCTCGAGAACTGGACCGACTTTCAGCCCCTGGTTTCCGGAAAGGCCATTCTGGCCAGTCACTTCTCGCTGGAGGGGCAGAAGTTCAAGATCCGTTCTGTGGCCATCGAACTGGAGTCTGGAACTCGGACGACCGTGCTTACAGACGCAGGGGGTGCGGAGTACTTCGCCGATGCCGCAGGGGGTTGCCTCGTCGCGGCGCGAAGCTCAATGGACGGCCTCGTCGCGGCGAGGTTCGACCCCAAGACACTGCGGACGGTCGGAGAGCCTGTGACCGTGTGGAACGGCGGCTCGTTTGGCGGCTTCGCCCTTTCGCAGAGCGGAACGCTGGCCTATTCGGCGCAGCCCTCGGGCGTGTCGGATCGACGGCTGGCGTGGGTCGACGAGAAGGGGCAGTTGCAGCCGATTCCGGGCCCGAACCGGGCGTTCGGAGAGTTCGTGATCTCGCCGGACGGGGGACGTGTCTTGGTGCGGATGATGAACCCTCTCACGACCGATCTGGCCACCGAACTCGGGGTGCTCGATCTCGCGCGACGGACGTTCTCGCGGATTTCGTTCAAGGGCGAAGTGATCGGAATGGCCTGGAGCCGCGACGGACAGAGGATTACGTACGGATTCGTAGACGACGGTGGTTTTTCACTCTGCGAACGGCGGAGTGACGGGTCCGGAGAGCCGGTCAAGCTCTATTCCAGCCCGAATAGTCGAACGCTTCTCGCCGCGGGGGCCTGGTTGCCGGACAACAAGTCACTGGCGTTCGCGCAGGTGGACCTGAGCACCAACATGCCCGGAGTCTTCCTTCTCCAGCAGGAGAACGCGTCCGGCCCGTGGACCGCGAAGCCATACTTGGAAGCGCCGCCCAGCGAGGATTTCGCGGCGTGCTCGCCGGACGGCAAGTGGGTCGCGATTCGGTCCGATTCCTCCGGTCGCACCGAGCTGTACATCCAGAAGTTCACGGGCGACGGCTCGGCGGATGAGAGAGCGGGTCGCGTTCCGGTCTCCACCACCGGCGCGGTCTTGGCGATGTGGTCCGCCGACGGCAGCGAGATCCGGTACATCGACCAGGACAAGCAGGTCATGAGCGTCCAGGTCAAGACAGAGCCAACGCTCTCGGTTTCGGAGCCGAAGTTGCTGTACAGCATCAAGGACATGAAGGCAACAAACACCATGTTCGCCCCCGATGGACGGCTGCTGGTCGTGCTCCCGAGTGAGAACGAACAAGCCACGGCAACGGTCGGCGTGGTGGTGAACTTCGCTGAAGAGCTGAAGGCCAAGCTCGCGCCCAAGCCCTGAGTGATCACGCTCAGATGAACGGCGGCCTCAGGGCTTGTGCATCATCGTCGAGCGCTTCCACTCGCCGGACTGCTTTGCCGCGGCGAGGGCCGTGGCGGCGTCGGGGTGATCGGCGGAGAGATAAACGATGACGGATGTTCCGATCCTGATGCGATCGCCGTCGACAAGCGGGACGTCGAGGAGGAGTTCCTTCTCGTTGACAAAGACGCCGTTGCCGCTGCGGTAGTCGCCCGCGATGTGCTTGCCGAGCCGGGCATCGAACTTCACCTGGAGGTGCTTGCGCGACACATAGGGGTCGAGCAACTGAAAGGTGCACGTGTCTTCCCGGCCGACCGAGACCAGCGGTTCGACGAGGGGAAAGTGAGTGCCTTGCGCGGGGCCTTCGATGACGACGAGGGATGCCATAGCGGCAATGGTAGACGGGGCGGACTGTGCGACGGGAAGGGGGCAGAGCCGCTGGGCCCCGGGAGCAGTGATCCAACATTTTGTCGGCCTGAGTGGCGGGCGTCCGGATCGGATTTCGAACTGGCTTGCGTTCCGGGGTGTCATGCGGACGGATGTTCGGACGGTGCCACCCCTCCCCTCGATTCAAGTGTGCGGCCTGAACCTGAGAGAACCGGGCCGCAGGGAGAGCAAGACATGAGCAAGATGTGGCGTGCGGCGTTGGTGTGCGTGGTTGCTGGGCAGTCGGCCGCGTGGGCGGGTGTCACGGTCTATACGGACCGCTCGGCCTGGGAGGCAGCTGTCGGCCGCGTCGTGGGTTCGGAGAACTTCAACAGCGGCGCGGTCCTCTCCGCGTACACCCCGAACCTGGCCGGCCCCGGGATCACAAGCTACTTCGGCAACGTCGATGATTTCCGCCTCGTCGGGGCGGACATGTCTTTCCGCTCCGCGATCACGAACGATCGCCAGAACTGGTCGTGGAACAGCACGAGCCCGCGGCTCACGGCGGGCGGGTCGCTGTTCGGGATCGACGTTGGCGGCACGCTTTCGGTGGAACCCAGCTCGTCCGTCGGTGCCGTCGGTGGCTTCGGCTTCGACTGGCAATCTACCGGCGCTCGGGCTCTGGTCTCCGTGAACTTCCTGGGCGGCGACGTGTCCGAGGCCTTTGAGCTCGCGGCGAGCCAGGGGCAGGCCAACCGGTTCTTCGGGATCGTCTCGGACGGCGGAGCGAACATCGCGTCGCTGAACCTCAATACCTTCTCCGGCGACGTCAACCAGATCCACTTCGACGACTTCGCGCTCGGTGCGACCCCCGCGCCGGGAGCGCTCGCGCTGCTCGGCATGGGCGGCCTGGTCGCCTCGCGCCGTCGCCGCTGATTCGGAACGCAGACAGCAAACACACAGGCAATCGGCCCTTCACTTCGGGCCGGTTGTCTTTTGTGGTCTCGCGGCCGTCGTGAAGCCACGCCGCGCACAGCATTCACTATGATCGCGGATGCCCCCCACCGCTCCCGAGCCCACGATCCGCATCCGCCGCACCGAGCCGGCCGATCTGCCCGCGCTCTTCGAACTTCAGTGCGATCCGGAATCCAACCGGATGGCCGGCACCAAGCCTCGCACTCGCGAGGTGTACTTCGCCGTGTGGGAGGGGCACTTCGCGAACCCGAGCATCAACTCGCGAGTGATCGAGATCGACACCGACAGCGGGCCCGAGGTCGCCGGTGGGGTCTCTTGCTTTCCGGCGGATGGGCACGATTGCATCGGGTACTGGATCGCGCGTGCACATTGGGGCAAGCGGATCGCTTCGCGGGCGCTCGCGATGTTCCTCGTCGAGGAAGCCCGTCGGCCCTTGCACGCGACCGCCGCGCGTGTGAACGCGCCCTCGCGTCGCATTCTCGAGAAGTGCGGCTTCCGGCTTGTGGGCTTCCGCATGGGGGAAGAGACCGAGCGGTTCACCGCGGGCGAGATCGCGGACTACGTACTGGAACGCGGCGGAGCAATCGTCGCTCGGTGAGACAACTCACATCTGCACGCCCGGCAATGCGATCGCCTGCTTCACCCAGTCAGCGAGCAGGCTCTCGTCGATCACGTCGCCCTCGCGGATGTCGAGGTACCGCACGTCCTTTTGCTTCGACTCGCCTGGCGGCACTGGACGCAGCTCCGCGCCGCGGAAGAACGCGACCTTCACGTACTTCGTGAAGCAGTGAATGCCGAGGAACCAGTTTCCCGCGCTGCCCTCGTCCCGCCCACGCACGCCGTACAGAGGCGAGTTCCACTTCACCGCTTTGCGTACGTCAGGGATGGTCCGCGTGATGATCACGTCCAATCGCCGCCCGACGTCACGCTTCCAGCCCGGCATCGCCGCGATGTAGGCCTGAACAGGGGCGTCGCCCTCGGACTTGGCGATCTGCGGGTTGCCGCCCGAGAGCAGCCGCGGCGTCGCCGGGCTTCGCGAACGCTCGGAAGGTCCCGGGTTCTTGGGCTTTCTGTTCGCCTTCTTGGCCATCGGACCATTCTAACTCAACAGCGCGGCGAGCGATGGCCCGGGTTGCGCCCCTACCAGTCATGGTTGTCCATGCGGCAGTTCTCGTATCGCTCCGCCGCTTCGACCACGCCGCGGATCGCGTCCATGTCGGGCGGCGGGCCCTGCTCTCGCGGCGGCTCGACGATGAAGTACATCCGCGCCGCGTCCGCGAACTCGCCCGAATAGTCCGATGAGTTGCGCTCGAAGAACCGGATCCCGTCGAAGCTCTCGCGCGGCCGCGTGGTCACGTGCTTCGCGAGCCGCGCGCACAGCCCCGCCGGCGGCGCGGGGTGAGTGCCGTCCATCGCGATGATCTCGTTCCCCGCTCGCAGCTCGGCCTCGATCAGCAGCCGCATCGGCTCGGGAAACGCGGCGATCTGTTCCGTTCGTGTTCTTCTGTCCATCATGCGTTACGGCGTCCCTTCCGCCGGCAACGGATATCCGGCGCGTGCGAGGTCCTTCGCCAAACGATTCCACTGTTTGTCACGCTTGAGTTCGTTGGCCGCCGCCGCCATGCCGCGGAGCGACGCGCTGATCCCTTCGTGCCCCTCGAACCGCTCGGCCGCGCCGAGCAGAGAGCGCACGAGCTCCAGGGGCTCGGGGTTCAGATCGAACGTTTCGCTCAGCCACGCGGGCCGCATGGACATCGCTTCCGCGGTCGCATCGATTCCCGTCGCGAGTGCTTGTGCCCACGCATCCTGGTGCGCCTTGACGTACTCCGGCGCCGCGTGACGCAGGAACTCCGCCGCGCCCCAGCGATACAGGTATGGCTTCGCGCCCATGACCTTGATCAACTGCTGGTCGACATCTGGGACGCAGAGCGTGCGCTGCACGAGCATCTCTCGGCAGCGGGCGTTCAGCTTCTTCGAGGTGGCCACGAAGTACCCGACCACCGATGAGAGCGGCGCATCGGACGCGAGCGCATCGAGTTCCTCGTGCAGCAGTTCTTCCGCGGTGCTCAAGCGGTATCGCTCTCTCGCTGCTCGCTCCGTGGGCGAGAGGCTCGCGAGCGCCGCGCGGTTCGCGCTGATCCGAGCGATGAGCGGCCGACCGAAGACCACACCGCCCAGTCCGTAGCCCAACGCCGCCGTCGCCACGAGCGACCAGCACACAGTGCGCATCGCGGCGAGCCACTTCGGATTGCCGTGCAGCCACTGCGGGGTCATCCACACGCCGACGATCAGCGCGACACCGAGCACGACCGGTGCGAGCAGCCCCGCCGAAACGCCGAGGAGCGGCTTGATGACGTGGTGGCCGCGGGTGACCAACACGGGCTCGGCCCACGCGGCGAATGCCATGAACGCCGCGAGAACGACGCCCACGGTCACGATCACCGTCAGCATCGCGGACGCTGTCGGTGAGGCATGAAGCAGATCGATGGCGGTCCGGCCCGATTTTGCCACGGCGATTAGGCTCGCGAGCACCAGGAGGACCGCCGCGCCGATGATCCCCGCGAAGGGAACCACGAGCCCCATCGCACTATCCCCTCGCGGCGGCGACCTCAGAAAGAAGCCGGTCATCCCGGCGTTGCACGCGACCATGACGACGACGCCGAGCACAGCCAAGATGGTCACAATCCACGCGAGCATCCGCGGTTCCCTCGTTGCTGACTCTCGCACGGCGCATCTCCGCTGGCACTCCGGCCACGCCTCGGCGCGGGCACCGGGGGTGCCGCGACATGCTCAATGCGTGGTCCGCGTTTGGGATGGACCGAGTTTCGTGGTCCGGCTTCCGGCGATCGCCGCCCCCCCACCGGCCCGTCTGGACTTGCCCCATCTCTTGACACAGTCCAGATCCGAGCTATGGTCACCCAATGAAAGGCCCGCCAGCCCAGACCCTTCAACAGCACGGCGTTCAAGTGACGGCCCAGCGGTTGGCGGTGCTCGCGGCGGTCTCGGCGCGGCCGCACTGCACGGCGGACGAAGTCGCCGAAGACGTTCGCGGCAAGATCGGTGCGATCTCGCGCCAGGCGGTGTACGACGCGCTGGCGCTTCTGTCGGACAAAGGCATCATCCGGCGGATCGAGCCTGCGGGCTCGGCCGCTCGCTACGAGGATCGGGTAGGGGACAATCACCACCACCTCGTGTGCCGCGTGTGCGGGATGACGGTGGATGTCGATTGCGCGACCGGTGCGGCACCGTGCCTGGTCGCGGCCGACACGGCGGGGTTCCGGATTGATGAGGCGGAAGTGATCTACTGGGGAACCTGCGCGGTGTGTCTCGCGCGGGGCGCTGCAGAGGGCTGACTACGAACACGGGACGTCGGGCGGGCCGACCGAAGAAGCGAAGAACTCATTCATACCGAAGGAAGATGCTCATGCAAGACAATGCGACCAAGTGCCCGTTCGCGGGCGGAGTTCGGCAGAACACGGCAGCAGGCGCGGCGCCGAACGCGGCGTGGTGGCCCAAGCAGTTGAACCTGAAGTTGCTGCACGCGAACTCGCCGCTGTCGGACCCCATGGGCAATTCCTTCGACTACGCGGCGGAGTTCATGAGCCTCGATCTGAGCGCCGTGAAGAAAGACCTCACGGCGCTGATGACCGACTCGCAGGAGTGGTGGCCGGCCGACTTCGGCCACTACGGCCCGTTTTTCATCCGCATGGCGTGGCACAGCGCGGGGACCTACCGGATCGGCGACGGTCGC